>SGZM01000025.1 GCA_004214065.1 Gammaproteobacteria bacterium
CCAGCAGAAGAGGCAGCAGCAGAGGAAGCTCCAGCAGAAGAAGCTCCAGCAGAAGAGGCAGCAGCAGAGGAAGCTCCAGCAGAAGAGGCAGAACCTATAATTGAGGAAACTGAGGATAAAGAAAAGGATTCTTAATTCTCTTTAAGTCTGTATGCGGTCCAAAGGCCGAAAAATTTTAATTGGTAAGCTAGGTAAGCCTCATGGAGTTAGAGGTTACATATATTTCCATTATTACGGTAAAGATTTATCTATCCTTAAGGAATATAAAGGGTTCTATGTAGGTGAAAACTATACTTTCAAGCTAAAAAAATTTTTTGAAAAGGCAAATCGTTTAATCATACAGTTTGATCAATGCAACAATAGAGATGAAGCAGAAAGCCTTAGGGATAATGAGGTATATGTTTTAGAAACTGACTTACCTTCTTTAGAAGAGGGAGAGCATTACTTATATCAACTTGAAGGTTTGAATGTTCTAAACACAGAAAATAAGCTTTTAGGAATAGTTGAAGGGACTATTGGAACGAAATCTAACGAAGTTCTTGTTGTAAAGAATACAGACAATAGTTTAGACGACAAAGAAAGACTAATACCCTATATCAAATCTGAGGTTGTGAAAGAAATTAGTTTAGATAAAGGTTATGTATTAGTGGATTGGCCAGAAGATTTTTAGTTATGAAATTCAATATAGTAACTATTTTTCCTGATTTAATTAACGATTTCGTAAATCATGGTCTTCTTTCAAAAGCAATAGATAAAAGAGTTCTAGAAGTAAAGACTTGGAACCCTAGAAATTATAGCGATGATAAAAATGGAAGAATTGACGACAAACCATTTGGAGGTGGTCAAGGCATGCTTTTTAAGGCTGAACCTATAATTCATACCATTAACGAGATAAAAAAAACTGATAAAACTCATGTGATATTCGTGGCTCCACATGGAGAAATATTTGATCAAAAAAAAGCTGAAGATTTAAAAAATAAATCCAATTTAACTATTATTTGTGGCAGATATGAGGGGATAGACCACAGAATTGAACAAACTAGTGTTGACGAAGTTATCTCTATAGGAGATTTCATTATGAATGGAGGAGAACTTCCGGCTTTAGTTATAATGGAAACACTAGCTAGGTTAGAAAAAGGGTTTATTGGGAATGAAAATTCATTAATTGATTCTTTTAGTGATGACCTTTTAGAATATCCACAATACACAAGGCCTGAAAAAAGTAGTTTTGGTGATGTGCCTGATGTATTGCTCAGTGGAAATCACGATAAAGTAAGAAGATGGAAGCTAAAAGAATCATTACGAATAACTCTTCTAAAAAGACCAGATATATTACAAAACAGAATACTTTCTAAGCTAGAAGTTGAACTGATAAATGAAATTAAAGATGAATAATAGATTATTTATCTGATAGAATGCGCAACCTAAATAAGACTATATAGAAGTGAACAAAAATAAATACATACAAACAGTAGAATCTTCTCAACTTAGGGAAGATATTCCTAGTTTCTCACCTGGAGACACGGTGATAGTTGACGTTAGAGTAGTTGAGGGCACTAGAGAAAGGTTGCAGCCATTTGAAGGTGTTGTTCTCTCCATTAAGAAAAGAGGTTTAGGTTCATCCTTTATAGTAAGGAAAATATCTAACGGAGTGGGTGTAGAAAGAACTTTCCAAACACACAGTCCCATTATAAGCTCTATAAAAGTTAAAAGACGTGGAGATGTAAGACAGGCTAAGCTTTTTTATCTTAGAGAAAGAACCGGTAGGTCTGCTAGGATTAAAGAAAAACTAAGTTAACCCTTCTTGCTCATTCCTTCTATGAGCATTAATAACCAAAATTCAGAGGTCCTTATCGATAACTTTATCGATGAGCTATGGCTTGAAAAGGGTCTTAGTAAAAATACTTTATCAGCATATAGGCATGATATAAGTTCATTCTCTGTCTGGTATAAAGGTTCTTCACTGCTTGAAGTTCAAAGAGTCGATTTATTGGATTATCTAGCTAAAAGACTTAAAGATGGTTATAGCAGTAGGTCAACAGCGAGATCTTTGTCTAGTCTCAGAGCTTTTTATAACCACATAACTATAAAATATAATCTCAAAGAGAATCCAACTTCAAGAATTGATAGTCCAAAACTAGGACATTCTTTGCCAAAGACCTTGTCCGAAGAAGAGGTTGAGAAGCTTATTCAAGCGCCAGATCTAGATGAAGACATAGGCTTAAGAGACAGGGCAATGTTGGAAATAATATATGCCTGCGGTCTTAGGGTATCCGAGCTTATTAAGTTGGACATCTTAAATTTAAACTTAAGACAAGGCGTGATAAGGGTTATAGGTAAAGGAGAGAAGGAAAGATTGGTTCCCATGGGAGAAGAAGCTCTATATTGGGTTGAAAGATATATAAATAATAGTCGCCCTAATTTATTAAAGGACAATAAAGTTTCAGAACTATTCTTAAGTAAAAGAGGCAGTTCCATGACTAGACAGACTTTCTGGTACAGAATAAAAGAATACGCCGCTAAGGCTTCAATTAAAGAAGACCTCTCGCCACATACTCTTAGACACGCATTTGCAACACATTTGATTAATCATGGTGCAGATTTAAGAACAGTTCAGTTACTTCTCGGGCATTCCAGCTTATCTACAACTCAAATATATACAGAAGTTGCTAGACATAGGATGAAAGAATTACATAATGAGCATCACCCAAGAGGCTAGTAATGATGTATTTAACTAAATCTATAACTATATCGGTAATAATATTGCTTTCTATGAGCTGTACAGCAAAGGAGGACTCTATAAATTCTGAGGCTGCACAATTAATTGAAAATAACTTAACCGAGATGCTTCCAGCTGAGAGTAAATTACTTTCAGTTGAAGAAACTGATATGGATGGTTTCTTTGAAGTGAATATTGAAGGAGTAGAGCCTCTATATGCTTCTGCAGATGGAAATTACTTAGTTTCAGGAGATATATACCTTATTACTAAAGATGGTTTAGTGAATAAGTCTGAAGCGAGAAGAGACTATCAAAGAAAGACACTTATTAATAATATAGATAAAGACGACTTTATAACCTTTAAGCCAGATTTAGTGGATTATAAGGTTTATGTGTTTACAGATGTTGATTGCGGTTATTGCAGACAATTTCATAATCAAATAGATGAATATCTAAGTTTAGGTATACAGGTTAATTATTTAGCATATCCCAGAGCTGGTCTGAATTCTGAATCATATGAAAAAATATCTTCTGCTTGGTGTGATGAAGATCCTCAATACTCTCTAACCCTATTAAAGCAAGGTAAAGAGATTGATAAAAAATTGTGTTCCAATAGTCCGGTTGATAAGCATTTTAAACTTGGACAGGCTATAGGAGTTCAGGGAACTCCTTCTATTGTTACTGAAGATGGCAGGATGATACCTGGTTACTTGCCACCCCAAGATTTACTTAATATTCTGGACGCAAAAAGCTAAAATTAAAGCATGGATACTAATTTTCCTAGAGTTAACCAATTACCTCCTTATGTATTTGATGAAATTCAAACACTAAAAGCTGCGGCAAGAAAAAGAGGCGAAGATATCATTGACTTTGGAATGGGTAACCCAGACCAATCAACACCAGATGAAATTGTTGAAAAATTAAGGGAAGCATCTCTTGATGGAAGTACGCATAGGTATTCTCAATCAAAAGGTATTCCTAGGCTTAGAAAGTCAATTTGTGACTGGTACGAAAGGAATTATCAGGTGGAACTAGACCCTGACAGTGAAGCAGTTGTAACTATGGGCTCAAAAGAAGGTCTGGGTCATTTAGCTCTTGCTACATTAGACAAAGGTGATGCTGTACTAGTTCCAAATCCTTCGTATCCAATTCATCCTTATGGATTTGTGATTGCGGGTGCGGATATTAGGCATGTTCCAATTGGAGAAGGAATAGACTTCTTTTCAGAACTAGAGTCTGCAATGACCAACTCCTTTCCAAAGCCTAAAATGTTAGTTTTAAATTTCCCAGGAAATCCATCTACCGAGTGTGTGGAGTTAGATTTCTTTGAAAAAATAGTTGCTTTTGCAAAAGAACATAAAATATGGGTGATCCAAGATTTAGCTTATGCCGATATATGTTTTGATGGTTATAAAGCTCCCTCGATACTTCAAGTAAAAGGGGCTAAAGAAGTGGCAGTAGAATTTTTTACACTATCTAAGAGTTATAACATGCCTGGTTGGAGAGTCGGGTTTTGTTGTGGAAATAAGGACTTATTGTCTGCTCTATCTAGGATTAAGTCTTATTTTGATTATGGCTTATTCACTCCAATTCAAGTTGCAGCAATTAAAGCTCTAGATCATGGAGATGAATATGTTGAATCTATAAGAACAATGTATCAATCAAGAAGAGATGTACTTATTAAAGGCCTTAATGACGCTGGTTGGAACATAGAAAGTCCAAAGGCCACTATGTTTGTGTGGGCAAAAATACCTCCCTCGCACAAACACCTTGGGTCGTTGGAGTTTAGTAAACAATTACTTTCCGAGGCTAAGGTTGCTGTATCACCTGGAGTAGGTTTTGGAAGTTATGGCGAAGGTTATGTTAGGTTTTCATTAATTGAAAATGAACATAGGTCTAGACAAGCCATAAGGAATATCAAGAAGTTTCTTGCTCATTCAACCAATATTCAAGCAATAAATTAATGAAATCTTTAAAAATTGGCGTTTGTGGCGTTGGAAATGTTGGCGGTGCGGTATTGGATAATATAACCAATGCACCGGATATTGTTAGAGATAATGGTGGGGTAAATATAGAAGTTTCTCAGGTTGGAGCTAGAAAGGGTAAATCAGTTGTACCTTTTGATCTCGACGTTACAACTAATCTTATGGATATTGCTGCCAATTCAGATATCGATGTCTTGGTTGAATTGATTGGAGGATGTGATTTAGCAAAAGATTTAGTAGAGGAATCTATTAGGAAGGGTAAAAATGTTGTTACAGCTAATAAGGCATTAATTTCTACTCATGGAGATGAACTATTTCAGCTAGCTAAAGATCATGGTGTCCAGATTGGATTTGAAGCTTCCGTTGCTGGTGGCACTCCTGTTATAAAAGCTTTAAGAGAGGGGTTAGTGGCAAATAAAGTAAACTGGTTTGCAGGTATCTTGAATGGCACAACTAATTATATTCTTTCAAAAATGTCTGATGATAACTCCTCATTTGAAGATGCTCTAAAAGAAGCCCAAGATTTAGGTTTAGCTGAGTCAGATCCAACCATGGATGTGGATGGTACTGATGCAGCGCAAAAGGCTTCTATACTTTCTGCATTAGCATTTAATACTCCTTTTGATTTTAGATCGGTATCGTACGAAGGCATCGAGTCAGTTTCTTCGGATGATATTTTATATGCAGAAGAGCTAGGATATTCGATCAAGCACATAGCTTACGGATCAATAGAAGGTGATGAGGTTCATGTAAGCGCGTATCCTACATTCGTCTCAAACGATCAACTTTTATCACAAGTTGGACAGCAAATGAACGCGTTAGAAATATCATGTGATGGCATTGGTTCAACTGTCTATTATGGCCCGGGAGCGGGTCCTAAACCTACAGCCTCTGCTGTTATAGCTGACTTAGTAGATATTGCTAATGGAGGATGGCCTGAAACCGGAAGCGCAGGTAAAAAAAATAAATTGTTAAAAGAAGGCAAGCAAGAATTTTCAAGATATTACAACTTAGAAGTCAAAAATGAAGCAGGTGCTATAGCTAAAGTATCAGCTTTGTTTGCTGCAAGTGACATAAGTATAGAGGCATTAATACAAAAAGAATCTAAACAGACCAATCAAGAACAATCCCATGTACCAGTAATAATCATTACGGGACCTTTATCCGATTTAAATGCTCTTCAAATGTTAGAAAACCTTGGTTCAGTTGAAGAAATCACTAACTCTGTAAAACAATTTAGAATCCACAATGCTCTATAAAAGTACAAGAGGAGAAAGCCCATTAGTGCCTTTCTCTGAAGTTTTGCTTGGAGGTTTGGCTCCTGATGGCGGGCTGTATATGCCCGAAAATTTTCCTAAATTCTCACTTCAAGAGATAAAAAGCTGGTCTGAATTACCTTTCTACCAGCTAGCACATAAAGTTTTATATCCATTTGTTGAGGAAGAGATAAACGAAACAGTCTTTTCTGACTTACTGAGGGAGGCCTATGAGACTTTTGATGAAAAAGACGTAGTGAATCTCCATAAATTAGAAGAAAACAGATGGGTTTTGGAATTATTTCATGGACCTACATTGGCATTTAAAGACGTAGCCATGCAACTTTTAGGGGTTTTACTCAACCATTTTGCCAAGGAGAAGGGAGAGAAAATTGTAGTTCTTGGTGCTACATCAGGTGATACGGGTGCCGCAGCTATTTCTGCCTGTTCAAGACATCAAAATGTGGAAGTTTATATTTTGTATCCTCATGAAAAAGTAACTGAATTTCAAAGAAAACAAATGACTACCACTCAGTCTAAAAATGTCTTCCCTTTAGCGGTAGAAAGTGACTTTGACGGCTGTCAAAATATTGTAAAACAAATGTTCTTAGATAAAGAGTTGCATAATGATAACGTAAGATTTATTGCTGCTAATTCTATAAATTGGGCTAGATGCATGACCCAGTCTGTTTATTTTTTTTGGACCTATTTAAAGTTACCTGAACTAAAAAGAAATATAACCTTTTCAATCCCGTCTGGTAATTTTGGTCATGCCTATGCTGGATGGACAGCAAAAGAAATGGGCTTGCCGATAGAGAAATTGCTCATTGCAACCAATACTAATGATGTACTACATCAAACATTTTCAACAAATAATTATGCTAAAACAAATGTTGTTCAGACATTAGCACCTAGCATGGATATTTCTGTAGCCAGTAATTTTGAAAGACTACTTTATAATCTATACGACGATGACTCTTCTTTGCTAGCAAAGAATATGCGTTCTTTTCCAGAAAGATCTATAGATATACCAGAAGATAAACAAGAGCTTGTTTCCAGTTTTTTTAAGAGCTATAAAAGCAATGATCAAGAGATTCTTGAACAAATTCATGATACATACTCAAAAACCAGATACATATTAGATCCTCATACCGCTACTGGAGTTAGAGCAAGTGATATTATCTCAATTGATGATCCTGTAATAACTATGGGTACAGCACACCCAGCTAAATTCACAGATGCAATTGAGAAAGCTATTCCTGAATACAATGCATTTATTCCAGCAAAAGTTGAAATAGCATTCAAGCAAGATGAGCAATTCAGTATTCTTGAGGATAATTATGATGAAATAAAAAAATTCATCCTTACCAACGCTTTATAAAAAATGATAGAAATTACTTCATTAAACGAAGATTTAAAAGATCAATCTAAAAGAATAGAAGATCTAAGGGGGTATCTTTGACGTTGAGAACAAAGAAATTAAGCTTAGTGAGATTATTCAAAAATTAAGTAACCCAGAGATCTGGGAAGATCCGAAAACAGCTCAAGAGTTAAATAAAGAAAAAGTTCACCTCGAAAGAGAGCTTTCTAGGTTTCGTGAACTTGAAAGTTCAATCCAAGATTCAGTGGAGTTAGCTGAAATAGCTATCGAAGAAGAAGATAACTCAGCTATTGCAGAGATATCTGAAGAAATTTTAAAAAATGCAGTTGCATTGAATGACCTAGAATTTGTAAGAATGTTTTCAAATAAGATGGATCCAAATAATGCTTATTTAGATATTCAGTCGGGATCCGGCGGAACAGAAGCTCAAGATTGGGCAGAGATGTTGATGCGAATGTATTTAAAATGGGGAGAATCAAAAGGTTTTGATACAGAAGTTATTGAAGTATCTCATGGCGAAGTTGCTGGAATAAAAAGTGCTGCCATAAAATTTAATGGAGAATATGCTTACGGTTGGTTAAGAACTGAGACAGGAGTTCATCGTTTGGTTAGAAAATCACCTTTTGATTCAGGAAGCAGGAGACACACTTCTTTTGCTTCAATTTTTATTTCCCCTGAAGTGGACGAGACTGTAGAAATAGAAATAAATCCTTCTGATTTAAGAATTGATACCTACAGAGCAAGTGGAGCAGGTGGACAGCATGTCAATAAAACTGACTCAGCTATTAGGATTACTCATATTCCCACAGGTGTAGTATCTCAATGTCAGTCTCAAAGATCTCAACATCAAAACAAGGATAAGGCTATGGCTCAATTGAGGGCTAAGCTTTATGAAATAGAAATGAATAAACTTAATGAAGAAAAGCAATCTTTAGAAGAATCTAAAGCTGATATTGGCTGGGGCAGTCAAATTAGATCATATGTATTAGACTCTTCGCGAATAAAAGATTTAAGAACAGGAGTAGAGACAACAAATTGTTCGGCTGTTCTTGATGGGGCTTTAGATAATTTCATTGAGGCGAGCTTAAAAGAAAATATTTAGTTAAAGTACACCTTATGACAGAAAAACTATCAGAAAACGAACTTCTTCAACAAAGAAGAGCCAAGCTTAAAGGGCTGCGAGAAAAGGGTATAGCTTATCCAAATTCTTTTAGACGAGACTCTTTATCAAAAGATCTACTTGTACAATGCGAAGGAATATCTAAAGAAGAATTAGAAGAAAAATCAATAGAAGTTTCTGTAGCTGGAAGAATTATGCTTCAAAGAATAATGGGTAAAGCGAGTTTTATTACCCTACAAGATATGAAAGGACAGATTCAAGCTTATATAAGATCTAACGATATACCAGAAGGTCAATATGATGAATTTAAGACATGGGATCTAGGAGATATTGTAGGCATTAAAGGCAAATTATTTCTTACCAAAACGGGAGAGCTCACTGTCCATGCAAATTCAATAGAAATGCTCACAAAATCCTTAAGACCTCTCCCTGAGAAGCACTCAGGGCTTGTTGATACTGAGCAAAGATACAGAAAGAGATACTTAGATTTAATTACTAATCCAGATAGTTTGGAAATTTTCAAAAAAAGAAGTCAGATTATAAGTTCTATAAGAGATTTCTTTATCAGTCATGAATATCTAGAAGTAGAAACTCCTATGATGCATTCTATTTTAGGAGGCGCCGCTGCTAAGCCTTTTACAACACATCACAATGCTTTGGATATGGATCTTTATTTAAGGATTGCCCCTGAGCTTTATCTAAAACGCCTTGTAGTGGGGGGTATGGAGAGGGTATTTGAAATAAACAGAAATTTTAGAAATGAGGGTCTTTCAACTAAGCATAATCCTGAATTTACAATGTTAGAGTACTACTCTGCTTACGCTGATTTCAATGATCAGATGGCTTTTATAGAACAATTATTTATCTCGGTTACAGAGCATGTCGTGGGATCTACAAAATTAAACCAAGACGATATCAGTTATGATTTCTCTAAACCATTCGACAGAATTAGTTTGAAAGATTCAGTCGCACAGAAGCTTGGCGTTTCTGCTGACAACTTAGATGATCGAGATTTTCTGATTGAAATTGGTCAGAAGAATAAGATTGAAAATCTAGAAAACCTTTCAGATGGCAAAATATTATTTGAACTTTTTGAAGAGCTTGTTGAAGCAGAGTTACTGAATCCTACATTCATTACTGGTTATCCCAAAGATGTTTCTCCATTATCAAGATCTTCAGATGATAATCCCAAACTTGTTGATAGGTTCGAACTATTTATCGGAGGCAAAGAAATTGCAAATGGCTTCTCTGAGTTAAATGACCCTGACGACCAAGCAGAGCGTTTTAAGGAGCAAGTTGCCCAAAAATCTGCAGGTGATGAAGAGGCAATGGAATTTGATGCTGATTATGTTGAGGCTTTGGAATACGGTTTACCGCCTTGTGCTGGAGTAGGCATAGGCATAGATAGGCTGGTAATGCTTCTAACAGGGGCACAATCTATTAGAGATGTACTCTTGTTTCCTCAAATGAAACCTAAAAATTAACTGATAAGATCGGCTACAGCTTCTCTTTCTGATTCTAATTCTTCTGTAGTTATTTGAATTTTTGACTTAGCAAAGTCATTAATTTCAATACCTTGAACTATTTCCACTTCTCCAGATTGATTGGTTCTTAGTGGAAATCCAAAGATTAATCCTTCTGGAACTCCATAACTGCCATCACTCACCACGGCAGCGCTAAAACAGTCACCTTCTTGTGTAGGGTTAATTACTGATTTAACTGTATCTATAGCTGCATTTGCAGCAGAAGCGGCTGATGAAGCGCCTCTTGCATCTATAACAGCCTTACCTCTTTGCTGAACCAGCGGTAAATAGTCATCTTCAAGCCAATTAATGTCGTTGATAACTTCAGCTGCACTAGTACCGTCTATTGTTGCATTATAAGGATCAGGATACATGGTAGGGCTATGATTACCCCAGATGATCATGTTTTTTAATGAAGAAATCTCTACTTTAGCTTTTTCAGCTAATTGTGCTTTAGCTCTATTAGCATCTAGAGCAGTCATTGCAAACCATTGTTGACCAGCATTGTTAGCAGAATTCATCCCTATTAATGCATTGGTGTTCGCAGGGTTACCAACAACTAGTATTTTTGCATCGGGTTTAGATAAGTCTCCAATCGCAGCTCCTTGGTCTGTAAAGATGCCGCCATTTATTTTAAGAAGATCACTTCGTTCTTCAATTTTTTTCCCATCAATGACAATGCCTCTTGGGATACTGCCAACCAATAAAACCCAATCAGCATCCTTAACACCTTCTCTTATATCAGATGTGGCCGTAAGCTCACCAGTTTGTTCAAAACCACAGTCAATTAGCTCCATAATAGTTCCTTGAAGCTTATCTACAACTTGAGGTATTTCAATTAATCTTAAATTTACTTTAGTATCAGAACCAAAGGTTTCCCCGCTTACTAGTCTAGGTAAAAGAGAGTAGGCTATCTGACCAGCACCTCCAGTAACTGCAACATTTATTTCTTTCATTTAATTCTCCTTATTAATTTGGTTTAAAAATGTTTCTTTTTCCATCATTTGAAACTGTTCCTGAAGCATTTAACATATCTTTTGTGGACATATATTCTAAGACACTTGAATCTCTTTCAGTATTTGCTAAGAACCTTGAACCATTTGGCAATCTACCTATTACAATAGCCTTTTCAGGTCCGCTTCTAGAATGGACTATCGTATATGTTTCTATTGAACAATTTCCTTCAGGATTCTCTGTAAATTGCGGTTTTTTTGCTTCATCTATTGTCTTTTGCAGATAAGAGGTATCAGCAACTTGATTCCATTCCCCTTCAAAAGGTTTAGAGGAGAAAATTCCAGCACCATGTTTTGTTATGTACCATCCATTTGCAGTTGCCAAGCCGAATTTACCAGGATCGTTTCTTAGCTTGTTCATCATCGTTGCTATTGAATTCATTACATAAGCATTTCCTGGTCCACCAAAATAAGGAAGGCCACCAGTCACTGTAAGACCTCTTGGATCATCTTTCTTTAATGAAAGTTCTTTCATGGCAATTTGAACGGCAGAAGGAAAACAAGAATATAAATCTATAAAATCTATTTGATCAACTGATATATTTGCTAAATTAAGCACACCATCAGTGCAGGCTTTTATAGCTGGTGAGGAACAATAATCAATTCTATTTGAAACATTCCAGATATCATTTACACAAGATCCGGAGTACATGAATATCCACTTAGATTCTGGAATGCCCAGTGCCCTAGCTTTTTTAGCAGACATCATCACCATGGCACAAGATTGATTTACTCTCATTATTGAATTCATATATTTGGTGTATGGAAGCCCTATCATTCTATTCTCAGGTTTTACTTCAGCTATTTCTGCTGCTGATCTGTGAGTTGGGAACCAAGCGTATTCATTTTTTGAGGCAACTTTTGAAAAACTTTCAAAAAGCTCTCCAGTATCTTGCATATGCTCTTCTATTGACTGCCCGTTTTTATTTCTCAGAGCATTAGCAAAAAGAGGATATACAGAAGAGGGGTCAAATAAACCATGAAGCTTTTCGTGATCATTTGTACCATCTGTTGACTTACCTATTACTTCTGGCTCTCCTCCTGGGTTATCTTCCCAATTAACTTCTAAGCCATCTTTCAATCTACCTACAAAAGTATCAAGAGCTTCTCCACCAGCTAATAATGCACATTCAATTTGATTATCTTTTATTCTGTTGGCCAATTCATTTAATGCTATCTGAGGAGAATTTCCTCCAGTGGTTGTATAAATTTCATTAGAAGCAGATAAATTTAGAGAATTTGATAAGCTTCTTGGCATATTTGGATAACCCCAGAGATTGGAGGTTGCAGAATCTCTATGCGGTGTATCTGCTACAAATCTAATAACTGCAACTGTGTCAATATGGTCTTCCATTTTAATTGGAGATTCACAGTCTAAAATTGCTTTTCTAGATACCTCCGAAAGAATTTCTAAATAGTTAAATCCTTCAATTCCTCTTTTATCAGTCAATTGACTATTTCCTACCAAGACAGGTGTATTGTCGTTTACATTTAAGTATGGATTTTTGCTCATAAATTAGATTGCTAGGGAGCGCAGTCTAACTATTGAATCTTTACTGAGCAATAGGTATTAACTAAATTTTAGAGTAATATAATTTTCATTCATGAAGCATGATTTTGATCAAATAATTTCTAGAAAACAAACCCACAGCACAAAGTGGTTGAAGTTTTCTAATCCAGAAGTAATCCCTATGTGGATAGCTGATATGGATTTTGTATGTCCACCAGAGATACTAAGAGCTTTGTCTGAAAGAGTAAACCAGGGAATATTTGGTTATACAGATACACCGTCAAGCTTAACCGATATTTTTATTGAAAGAGTAAAAGAAAATTTTGATTGGACAATAGATAAAGATTGGATTGTTTGGATTCCTGGAGGAGTAGTGGGCCTAAATATCGCTTGCAAAACAGTTTTAGCTCCAGGTGAAATAGCTATGGTGCCATCTCCTGTTTATCCTCCTTTTACGGAAGCTCCAGAAAATATGGAGCGAGGATTTGTAAAGACTCACTTAAATGACTACAAAGGCAGGTTAGAGTTTGATATGGAGGCAGTAAAGACTCTTTTAACAGACGACTGTAAGTTATTTTTTCTATGTAATCCTCAAAACCCTGGTGGTACAGTCTTTAACAAGGAAGAGCTCAATGAAATAGCTGAGATTTGTAAAGAGAAAAATATTATTGTCTGCAGTGACGAGATTCATGCTGATTTAATCTTAGAAGAAGGACTGGAACATATACCTTTTGCAAGTTTGAATAAATATAGCGAAGAAAACTCCATAACAATTATGGGTCCTTGCAAAACTTTTAACCTTGCTGGATTCCCGATAGCCGCTGCAATAATACCAAACCAAGAGTTAAGAGAGGACTATGAAAGAAACTCAAAAGGCATAGTAGCTCATATAGACAACATGGCATTTGTTGCATCTGAAGCGGCGTATACAGATGCACAAGAGTGGCACTCTAACTTGTTAGAATATTTAAAATCTAACAGAAAAATTCTTCTTGAACGAATCAACAAGATTGAAGGTCTAACATTAAGGGGGCCTGAAGCAGGCTTTTTAGCATGGATAGACTGTTCAAAAACAGGTATAGAGACTCCTGCAGATTTCTTTATTGAAGAAGCAAAGGTAGGAGTTCATGACGGAGCTTTCTTTGGAGATAAAAGATATGTTCGGTTGAACTTTGGATGTCCACAGTCTGTATTAGAGGAAGCCATAAGTAGAATTGAAAAAGCTTTTTCACAAAGAAAGTAGGTTACGGTAATATGTGCGCCTAACTTTATAAAGAGGAGATAATATGTCTATTACTTTTAACGATCGTGTTGCAATAGTAACTGGAGCGGGTGGCGGATTAGGAAGATGCCACGCATTAGATTTAGCTAAAAGAGGTGCCAAAGTTGTTGTTAACGATTTAGGTGGAAATGTTGACGGATCTGATGATGGATCTTTGTCGGCAGCTGAAATGGTTGTAGAAGAGATAAAAGCAGCCGGAGGCGAAGCTATGGCTAACGGTGCCAGTGTTACTGATCCTGATCAAGTGAAGTCAATGGTTGACGAGGTAATGGATAAATATGGCCGTATAGATATTTTAGTCAACAATGCAGGCATTCTAAGAGATAAAAGTTTCTCTAAAGTAGAAGATCAAGACTTTAGAATGGTTCTTGAAGTCCATTTAATGGGCAGTGTTAATTGCACTAAAGCCGTTTGGGAAATAATGAAAGAGCAAAATTATGGAAGAATAATAATGACTTCATCTTCAAGTGGCCTTTATGGTAACTTCGGTCAGACTAATTACGGTTCCGCAAAAATGGGTGTAGTTGGTCTAATGAATACTCTTAAATTGGAAGGTGCTAAATATAATGTGAAATGTAATACCTTGGCTCCTTTAGCAGGTACACGAATGACTGAAAGTTTGATGCCTGAAGAGGTAATTGAACAAATAAAACCTGATTACGTCACTCCTGCAGTCACGTATATGGTCTCTGAAGATGCTCCTACTGGAGTGATTATCGCTGCTGGAGCTGGAGTGTTTACTAGAGTTATGATCCATGAGACTAAAGGAGTTTACTTAGGAACAGGAGATGAAATGACAGCAGAAAATATAGAAGCAAGTTGGGATCAGATATCTGATATGACTGATGCTACTCTCTGCTATCAAGGTGGCGACCAATCTATGAAAGCTTTTACTTTAATTCAAGAAAGTAAGAAATAACATAGATAATCAATAATTTTATTGCGGGTCAGGGGTCTTAAATCATATGCGTTTAAAAGACTGCCATAGTTTCGTTGACTTTAGAGAGTTAGCCCGAAGAAGGTTACCAAGCCCGATATTTAATTATATTGATGGCGCTGCTGACGACGAAAGCACTTACGATAGAAATACAAAGAGCTTTGAAGACTGTGATTTAGTGCCAAATGTATTAAGAGGCACAGAAAATATCGACATGTCTGTCGAAATTTTGGGCCAAAAGCTTGATATGCCAATTTACTGCTCTCCTACTGCTTTACAAAGAGTATTTCACCACGAAGGAGAGAATGCGGTTGCTGCAGCCGCAGATAAATATGGAACTTTGTTCGGTGTTTCTTCATTAGGAACGGTCAGTTTGTCTGAAGTTAGAAAACAATATTCGGGGCCGCAGTGTTATCAATTCTACTTTCATAAAGACAGAGAACTTAATCAAGTCATGCTTGAAAATGCAAAAAATGCAAATGTGGATGTGATGATGCTTACAGTAGATACAATTACAGGAGGTAATAGAGAAAGAGATTTGCGCACAGGCTTTTCAATACCTTTTAAATTAAGTTTAAGCGGAATAACTCAATTCGCAATAAAACCAATGTGGGCTTTAAATTATCTAACACACAAAAAATTCTCTCTTCCGCAGTTAGATGATCATGTAGATATGTCTGATGGACCTATCTCTATAGGAAGGTATTTTACCGAGATGCTGGACCCCTGTTTGAATTGGGACGATGTGGCAAAAATGGTTGAATATTGGGATGGCCAATTTTGTCTAAAAGGCGTCATGAGCGTTGAGGATGCTAGAAAAGCCGTTGATATTGGCTGTACTGGTATAGTCATATCTAATCATGGGGGAAGACAGTTAGATGGAAGCCGATCTCCATTTGATCAATTATCTGAGATTGTCGATGCAGTAGGGGATGATATTGATGTGATTATGGATAGTGGCATTCAAAGAGGCACTCATGTGCTTAAGGCTCTTTCTTTAGGTGCTAAAGCTGTTGGTGGTGGTAGATTCTATTTATATGCTCTTGCTGCTGCAGGCCAAGCAGGTGTCGAAAGGGCCCTGGATTTGATGAAGCTAGAAATAGAGAGAGATATGAGATTAATGGGAGTCAGTTCTGTATCAGAACTTAATAGAGAGAATTTAAGATTTAGGTAACATTTCTTATTAGGTCTCGAACATTTTGATCTATTAACCCTATAACTTCTTTAAAATCCTTTTCATTCATATCTTTCGGGTCAGGTATATCCCATTCAATCCGTTTTATAGCTTTTAATGTTGGACAAGAGTCTCCACAACCCATAGTAATC
>SGZM01000026.1 GCA_004214065.1 Gammaproteobacteria bacterium
ATAGATCCAACTATAGGACCATTTACCCAAGAGGTACCAATCTGGGTCCAAAGCTCTAACTCAATATGTCGATTTCTACTTTCTATAAAAGCAACCTCATAAGCATCTTCACCAAATAAGTTAGGCTCTGGTTCTAGGCTCTCTAAATATCTACAAATGGGAATAGATTCTGCTATGCATCTGCCGTCTTCTAGCTCTAAAACAGGAATTTTTCCACTTGGATTTTTCTTTAAAAACTCGGGGGACTTATGTTCTCTCTTTGCCATGTCGCAATTTATTAGTTCTAGAGATATTTTCTTTTCTTCAGCGAAAATCTTCACTCTCCTGGGATTGGGTGCTCCGGGGAAATCATAAAGTTTCATCATGATATTGCAGGAGCTTCTGATCCCAAAAGATCCTCTCTTAAATTTCTCTTGAGAACTTTTCCTGTAGCATTTCTGGGCAGAGCTTCTATAAACTCAACAGAACTAGGAACCTTAAATTTAGCTAGGTTATTTAAGCAATGCTGGATAATGTCCTTTTCTTCAATTGATTCGTTAGATTTAAGACTTATAAAGGCAACACCAGTTTCTCCCCATCTTTCATCCGGAACACCAATGACAGCCGCTTCAGCAATTTGAGGTAGTTGATAGAGAACATTTTCAACTTCAGCTGGATATACATTCTCTCCTCCTGATATGTACATATCCTTCCATCGATCAACTATGTAAACAAAACCTTCATCATCAAATCGGGCTGCATCACCTGTTTTCAGCCAACCGTCTTCAAAAGAGTTCTTTGTAGCTTCAGGATTATTCCAATATCCGGGTGTTATGTTCGGTCCTTTAATGTAGAGCTCTCCTACTTCACCCCAGGGAAGTGTATTGCCTTCGTCATCTACTACTTTGACTTCTGTGTGTAAAAGAGGTTTGCCAGCTGACCCTAATTTTCTTTCTGCGTCTTCAGCAGGAAGGCCGATACCGCCAGGGCTTGTCTCAGTCATGCCCCATCCTTGGATCATTGAAACTCCTCGATCAGCCCAGGTTTTTAGAATAGCTTCAGCACATGGTGCCCCTCCTATTCCTGCAATCCTCAAGCTAGATAAATCGGTTTTAGCAAAATCGGGGTGGTTCATCATGAATTGATATGGAGCAGGTACTGCAAAAAAATGAGAAACCTTGTATTCAGGATTTCCTAAAATAGATAAAGCTAAACCAGGATCAAAATCTCTGATGAGAATCAACTCACCTCCGGAATGCAGAACTGGATTGGCATAACAATTCATTCCACCTGTATGGAAAAGAGGTAGAACAACTAATTGAACAGTATCCGTTGCTACAAATGCCGGTGATGCAAGATTAATTACATTATAAAGTTGCATTTGATGATTAATCATTGCGCCTTTTGGGTGGCCGGTTGTTCCTGATGTGTACATGATCATGATCAGATCTTCTTGGCTAATCTCAGGTTCATTAAAGTCAGGGCTAGATTCTTTTAAAGTAACCTCATACTGGCAATTAGGGTCATTCTTGTTAATTTCTAAAGAAGCAGACACGCCACAATCCCGCACTAGTTCGTTAGAGATATCAGAAAATGATTCGTCATATATTAGGACTTTTGGAGTGCTATCGTTGAGAATATATTCAAGCTCTGGTTTTGTTAACCTCCAATTAAGAGGAAGTTCTATTGCTCCTATCTTTGCGCACGCAAATTCTAGTTCAAAAAATTCTGCACAGTTTTGAGATAGGATTGCTACTCGATCACCTTTCTCAACTCCAACTTCTTGTAACCAACTAGCAAGAAGACAAGCACGGTCATCAAGTTCTTTGTAGGTTAAGGTTTGATTTGCACTCAAATCTCTAATTGCAATTTTAGTTGGCCTTACATAAGCATGATAAGCAGACCAATCATAATGTTTGACCGACATATTTTTCTCCAATTATAAAAAAACAATCATCAGTAAATAGAACGCTATTACTGCACCCCATATATTCAACAAAAACCCAATTCTTTTTCCTATTTGTTCTCCTTTTGAGTACTGCCAAAGAAAAAATAAGATACTTGTGAAGATTAAAGAAATAATGATTCCAATATGCATGTATACAACTTTAATAGTTAAGCAAAAAGCAAGCAACCCAAGGTCAATACAAAAATAACTTTAACAGGTCTTATTGTTTTAAAATGGTCATTGCAATTCAATTTAAGAATGCAATGTATAAAATTATCATTTGAAAAATTCGCACAAACAACCCTCTAAAGTACTAAGAGGTATTGTCAAAAAATCTAATAAGTCTCGAGGTTTCTACGTCGATGATCTTAAATATGATTCCCAATTTAAACTTGGAAAAAAAGAATTATTTAAGGCAATGCCAGGTGACTTGGTGCAGTTCGCTTTAACCGACAAAGGTTGGGCAAAAATACAAAAAGTCATCTCAGAAAATACAAATGAATTTATTGGGAAAGTATTTATGAGAGGTACTAGGTTATACACCAGTCCTATTGGTTATGAAAATGACTTAAGAGTTAAGATTAAAAAACCTCATCCTAATGGGATTAAGGAAGGTGGTATTGGTAAGTTCATCATGCACAAGCAGCCCAAAGAAGATAATTTGCCAGAAGCTGAATTAGTATTCCTTTTCGATTTAGAAAATGAATTTAGTTTAGCTTATGAGATGGCAGTGACTAATCACAATCTTAGACGCGAATGGCCAAGAACAGTTATCAACGAATCTAGAAAACTAAAAGATAGAACCTTTGATACAGAACTAGTTAAAGACCTAAGAGATAAAATTTTTGTAACTATAGATGGTAAAAATGCTAAAGATTTTGATGATGCCGTATTGGGCGAAAAAGATGAAGATGGAAACCTCATTCTCTATGTAGCCATTGCAGATGTAGGGCGCTATATAGATAGAGGAAGTAATCTTGATAAAGAGGCCTATGATAGAGGTACTTCAGTATATTTTTCACAAAGGGTTATTCCTATGCTGCCTGAAGAGCTGAGTAATGACTTATGTTCACTAAAGCCTAATGAGGATAGATTCTGTTTAGTTTGTAAAACCAAGATTGATAAAAATGGAAATCTTTCCAATACTTCATTCTTTGAAGCTCTTATTAACTCAAAATCTAGATTAACTTACTCAACCGTTACAAGAGAAATAGAGAAAAAACAATTTAAAAGGCCATATGCTGATTCTCTAAAGATACTTCTAGAAATCTATAAAAGACTTAAAAAAAATAGAATTGAAAGAGGATCTTTAGAACTCGAGGTACCGTCCTACATCCCAAAAGTGGAAAATCAGAAGGTAAAAAGATTTGTTGATTCTCCTAGGGAAATCTCGCATATGATGATTGAAGAATTCATGTTAGCTGCAAATATTTCTGCAGCAAAATTATGTCTAAAGCATGAAATGCCATCAGTCTATAGAGTACATCCAAAACCAGATATATTAAAAATCAAAACCCTTGAAAAATTCTTGAGAAGCAGAAAAATAAATGCAGTCTTAGATAATGGAAGTAATATCAAGTCTTTAACTAGCCTAGTTGAACTCTGTAAGGACAGAAAAGATAAAAATATTATCCACTCACAAATTTTGTATTCAATGAGCCTAGCTACTTATGAAGCGGATGTTGCAATTCATTATGCCTTGAATTACGAATCATACTCACACTTCACTTCACCCATTAGAAGGTATCCTGATTTATTAGTTCATAGAGCAATAAAATCTCTTATCAAATCTCATGGGGGGAAAGTTGAAATCTCCGGTCAATCTTTAAGAAGCCCGCCTTTTTATAGTTACGATGAATTATCTGAAGCATCAAAAGATTGTTCTACTAAAGAAAGAATTGCCGAGAAAGCTGAGAGAGAAGCTCTAAATCATATCAAGTGTGCTTTTGCATCAGAGAATATAGGCAACATTTATAATGGGCAGATAATTGGGGTAACGAACTTTGGCCTATTCATCCATTTAAAAGATATTAATATTGAGGGTTTATGCCATATAAAATACTTACCACGTAATGAATATTATGTTTTTGATGAAGACAGTAAGATGCTTCAAAGCAATAGCTCTAAACACTCCTATTCATTGGGTGATGAAGTTAAGGCAGTCATAGAAAAAGTTGAGGTTTTCTCTCAAAAAATAGACCTAAGGTTAGTCAAATGAATTTAAAAAAGGATGAAGAACTAGTATGTGGCTTGAATGCCGTTTCTCAGATAATTCGGATTAGGCCTAACTCCGTGCAATATCTTTTTGTAGGACAGAAACCAAGCGTAAGGATCCAATCTGTTATGCAAGAGGCTGAAAAAAGTAACATAACAATCAATAAAGAAAACCTCTCTTTCTTCGATGACAATTTTAAAGAGCAAAATCATCAAAACATTGCCATAACTTGCAATAAAAGGTCTGAGGAATCCGAGCATTATCTGGAATATATTTTAGACAAACCTAAACTTAAGCTTCTCTTGTTAGATGGTCTTTCTGATCCACATAATGTCGGAGCCTGTTTAAGGAGCGCTGCAGCTTCAGATGTGGATGCAGTCATAGTGCCTAAAAATCGTTCCTGTCACCTTACCCCTACGGTAAGAAAAATTTCCTGTGGGGCTTCAGAACTTATTCCTTTTGTGATTGTCACAAATATAGTCAGGACAATTAATTTGCTTAAAGAAAAAGGTGTGATGATTTATGGAAGTGACCTACAGGCAACAAAGACTTACGACGAAGTTGAGTATGCACAGAAAAATGCCTTGATAATTGGTTCGGAAGATAAAGGAATAAGAAGATTAACGCGTGAAAATTGTGATGAGTTAGTAAAGATTAGTATGTCAAAGAACATGGACAGTCTAAATGCTTCTGTAAGTGCTGGTATTTTGTTATTCGAGATCAGCAGACAAAATAAAATTAACTCAAATAAATAGAGTAAAATATAGAAATGCTAGCTCAGAGAACTCTATCTAATTCAATAAAAGCCTTCGGCATAGGTCTTCATAGTGGAGAACCAATAATGTTAAAGTTAATGCCGGCAGCTCCTGATACAGGAATTATATTCAGAAGAGTAGATCTTGACCCGGTTGTGGAGATTAAAGCTAGAGCAGAGAATGTTGGAGACACGACAATGTCCACTTCCCTTACCTGGAAAGATGTCAAAATCTCTACCGTTGAACATCTGTTATCAGCAATGGCTGGTTTAGGCATTGATAACGCCTACGTGGAAGTAAATGCAGCAGAAATTCCCATAATGGATGGTAGCGCCGGCCAATTTGTATTCTTGATACAATCAGCCGGACTTCATGAACAAGAAGTTCCAAAAAAGTTTATAAGGATCAAAGAAAAAGTAAGAGTGCCCTTCAATGACGCTTGGGCACAGGTATCTCCATTTGAAGGATTTAAAGTCGCTTTTACAGGAGTTTGGGACCATCCGGTATTAAAAAAACACGGAACAAAAGCTTCTATTAACTTCAACAGCACTTCATTTGTTAAAGAAGTTAGTCGTGCAAGAACTTTTGGTTTTATGAGTGATCTAGAAGCATTGAAAGAAAATAATCTAGCTCTAGGCGGTAGTGAAAAAAATGCTATAGCCATAGGAGATGAAGATATCTTAAATGAAGATGGCCTAAGACTTGAAAATGAAATGATCAAACATAAAATTTTAGATGCCATTGGAGACCTATATCTCCTTGGTCATAATCTAGTCGGTTCTTTCGAAGGGTTTAAGTCAGGACATACAGTAAATAATGCCTTACTTAGAGAACTGATAGCCAGACCTGAAACATGGGAAGTCGTGACTTACGATGATCCAAATAACTCTCCGATCACGTATTTAGATCCAATTATTGATCCAAGTTCAGGATAATTTTTCAGATATTCGCTAGCAACTGTTAGAATTGCGTCTAGCAAATTTGTATGGGTCTATTAGATAAAATATTTGGTTCAAAAAACCAAAAAGTATTAAAAAAAGTTCAACCTTTAGTGAATGCTATAAATTCTCTAGAGGAAGAGTATTCCTTGCTTGACGATACAGAACTCAAAAGTAAACGAAATGATTTTATCAACCGTTATAAAAATGGTGAATCTTTAGATGCTCTTCTACCAGAAGCCTTTGCAACAGTTAGAGAAGTAAGCAAAAGACAACTGGGATTGAGACATTACGACTGTCAGCTTATTGGAGGAATAGCACTTCATAACTGTCAAATAGCTGAAATGGCTACAGGGGAAGGAAAGACCTTGGTAGCCACCCTTCCATCTTATCTGAATTCCATTACTGAAAGAAAAGTTGTTTTAGTAACAGTGAATGACTATTTAGCAAGAAGAGACGCAGAATGGATGGGGCCCATATACGAGAGTCTAGATATGTCTGTTTCTTTTATTATTCCAGGCCAACAGCTAGAAGAAAGAAAAACTGCTTATGATGCAGATGTAATCTACGCCACAAATAATGAGCTAGGTTTTGACTTTCTAAGAAACAATATGGTGGTGAGTGCTAATGACAGAATGATGAATGATTACTATTTTGCAATCATAGATGAAGTTGATTCTATTCTAATTGATGAAGCCAGAACTCCATTAGTGATATCTGGACCGGCAGAAAATACAGCTCAGATTTATCAAAAAATTAGTAAGTTCATTCCAAAACTTGAAGAGCAAATTGTTGAGACCGAAGAAGCAGAATTAGAGAATAGAGAAAAAGTAGATTCTGGACATTTCATACTAGACGAGAAGTCTAAACAAGTAGAACTTACAGATTTTGGCCATGATTTTATTGAAAAACTACTTAAAGATGAGAATCTTCTTGAAGAAGATCAGAGTTTGTATTCATCAGGAAACCTGAGATTACTTCATTATATTCAGTCTTCATTGAGAGCTCATTTCCTTTTTCATATAGATGTGGACTATATGGTTCAAGATAAACAGGTTGTGCTGATCGATGAGAACACTGGCAGAGCGATGCCAGGCAGAAGATTAGCAGATGGTTTACATCAGGCAATTGAACAAAAAGAAAATGTTCCTATTCAAATGGAAAGTCAAACCTTGGCTTCTTGTACCTTCCAAAATTATTTTAGACAGTATGAGAAGTTATCTGGTATGACAGGAACTGCCTCAACTGAAGCAGAAGAATTTTCTGAGATATATGGTTTAAATGTATTGGAAGTACCAACCAATGAACCTATGGTAAGGGATGATAAAAATGACCTTGTTTATCTCACTCAAAATGAAAAATACAAAGCTGTTATTGAAGAGATAAAAGAGTTCAAGACCAAAGGTAATCCCATACTCGTTGGAACTGCTTCTCTAGAGAGCTCTGAATTTTTATCCAGTCTTTTAAAAAAAGAGAATATTGATCATCAGGTTCTTAATGCAAAAAATCATGCAAGAGAAGCTGAAATTATTTCTCAAGCAGGCAAGCCTGGTGTCATTACTATAGCAACCAATATGGCCGGAAGAGGAACAGACATTGTTCTGGGAGGCAATTGGGAAGCTGAATATGAAAAACTAAACACGGAGGATCCCGCAAAAAAAGAAGAGCTTCAAGCAAAATGGAAAGGTCTAAACGAGAATGTTCTAAACTCTGGGGGGCTGCACGTAATAGGAACTGAACGAAATGAATCTCGTAGAATGGATAATCAATTAAGAGGTCGTTCCGGAAGGCAAGGTGATCCAGGATCATCAAGGTTTTACATATCTTTAGAGGATAATCTAATGAGAATATTCGCTTCCGATCAAATGAAAAACATGATGCAAAGAGTCGGGTTAGAAGACGGAGAAGCGATTGAACATAGAATGTTAAGCGGCGCTATTGAAAGAGCTCAGAAAAGAGTTGAAGGAAGAAATTTTGATATAAGAAAAATGTTACTTGAATACGATGATATGGCTAATGAACAAAGACAAATCATTTATTCTCAAAGAAATAATATATTAGAAGCAGATGTCATAACTGAACTATTAGACTCTATGAGAGAAACAGTAATTTCTGATGAACTAGATGCTGTATCTCAAGGAGATTTAGAGCCACATGAATGGAACCTAGATATCCTAGAAAGTTCTCTATCAAATATATTTGGTCTACAAATCTCTGTGAAAGAATGGTTAGCCTCGGGTAAAAGTATTACTCGAGAAGAAATAGAAGAAAAAATACTAGCATCAGCTAATGATTCTTATTCTGAAAAAAGTAGGAACATAGGCCCTGTGATGAGGGATTTTGAAAAACAAATTCTCTTGCAAATAATAGATAATGCCTGGAAAGACCACCTTGCTGAAGTAGATGCGCTTAGACAAGGAATAGGGTTAAGAAGTTATGCTAGTAAAAACCCTAAGTTAGAGTTTAGAAGAGAGTCCTTTGAATTGTTTGAGAGCCTCTTAGATAAAATAAGAATAGAGGGAATAAGATTTCTTTCCAGAGTAGAAATTGAATTAGAAGATTCAGGGGATTTAAATCTACCTAAACAAAATGAAAAACAATCTTTAAATCATCAAAGTCCTGAATCGGCCCTAGCACCTTCTCAAGTAAAAGAGCAACCTTCATCAGAACAAGGTAATAGAAGACTTAGAAGAGCTGAAGCAAAAATGGCCAGAAAGAATGCCAGAAAAAAATAATGCCAAAAAAAATACATAATATTGATGGCATTAAATTTGGAAGTGCTTCTAGTAATACCCGTTATGGAGATAAAGAAGACAGCTTGGTAGTAACCCTTCCCCCTCAGGCCAAGCTCAGCGGAAAATTTACCTCTAATAAATTAAGAGCAGCACCAGTAAATCTAGCAATCGATAATCTGTATTCTTCTTCTCAAGGAAGTAAAGTTTTATTAATCAATGCAGGTAATGCTAACGCTGCTAATGGACCTAAAGGCTTAATCGATGTAAAGAGATACTGTAAAGAAATTGCTTCCGACTTAGACATAAATATAGAAAATGTCATTCCCTTCTCTACAGGTGTCATAGGCGAGGCAATGCCTGTAGAGAATTATCTTAGTGCATTTAGAAAAGCCCTAACTAAGCTTAATGTTAATAATTGGAAGAAAGCTGCTGGTGCTATTTTAACTACAGATACAAAACCTAAAATTGTTTCAAAAGAGATAAAAATTGGAAAAGAGTCATACTGTGTAACGGGTTTTGCAAAAGGCTCTGGAATGATCAGGCCTGACTTTGCAACTCTCCTTAGTTTTGTATTTATTGATGCAAAAATTAGTCAAAGTTCTCTGAATAAAATGCACTCTGAAGCTTTAAAAGTTAGTTTTGAGGCTATAACAGTTGACGGAGACACATCACCTAATGATTCATCCTTGCTCGTAGCTAACGGTAATACAGATAAATTTATTAAGACAGGATCATTGGCTGAAAAAAAATTATCTAAGATAATTATAGAAATATTCAAAGAATTAGCTGAGTTATTAGTAGAGGATGCTGAAGGAGCCTCAAAAAAAATAAAAATCAAAGTCTCTAAAGCAAAGAATATTGAACAAGCTAGATCCATTGCTTTTACAGTAGCTGAGTCTCCATTGGTGAAAACAGCCATGTTCGGTAGTGATGCAAACTGGGGAAGAATACTTTCTGCAATAGGTAGAGATAAAACTCTAGATGACATTGATAAAGTTCAAATCAAGCTAAACAATCAACCACTTGTAAAGAAAGGATATATTGATTCAAAGTATTCAGAGAAATTGGCTTCTAAAGCAATGCGAAAGAAAGAAATTTTTATAGATATTAATCTTGGACAAGGCCAAAAAACGTTTGAAGTGCTGACTTCGGATCTATCTGAGGATTATGTTTTAATTAATAGCGATTACAGGAGTTAATGGCGGGTATCGTAGTCATCTTCTGATTCAAAGACCTTCTCTCCGGCAATTTTTCTATCTTCACTTGCCCAAGCTCCTAAATCAAGAAGCTGGCAACGTCTACTACAAAAAGGTCTGTGCTCATTCTTATCTGAGTATTCAGATTGCTCCCCACATTCAGGGCATTTTACATACATCATGTTTCTGAAATAAATTTTTTATGCAAAGCGTCTACTGCCAGTTTCAGATCTTCCAAACTTCCATCATTTACAATCACTTCATCAGCTTGATTGAGCCGGTCTTGACGAGAGATTTGAGCCTTAATTATTGACTGAACTTGCTCTTCAGAGACTCCATCTCTTTTTAAAGTTCTTTCTATCTGAGTTTCAATAGGTACATCCACAACTAGAACTTTGGTACAAAAATCCTTCTGATTAGTCTCTAATAAAAGAGGCGAAACCAGAATAGTATAAGGACTTGATGAATCACTTAATTCATCTTGAATTTGTTTTGCAATAGCTGGGTGTAATAAAGACTCTAACCAATCTTTTTCTTCTTTGGATTTAAAAATTATTTCTCTTAATTTTGCTCGGTCTAATTCCCCACTCTGGCTAAGAATATCTGATCCAAAATGTTTAGAGATTTCTTCAAGACATGGTTTACCCTTTTCGACTACAACTCTTGATGCCAGATCAGCATCAACAATCACTATTCCTAGTTGTTCAAAACTATCTGAAACAGCTGTTTTGCCACTGCCTATTCCACCTGTTAATCCAATTATCATCTTCTTGGTATTATCTCAAAACGAACTCAAGATTACTTCTTATTTAGAGTCTTCTGCAGAAATTGTATGGCTGCATTAGCAAAAATGTCATTCCTGTCCCCTGCAATCATGTGAGCAGCCTTTTCTATCTCGATAAATTCAGCATGACTAATAGTTTCTAAGAACTGATCCACCTCTTCCTGAGTGACTACATTGCTCAACGCTCCGCGTATCAATAATGTTGGAACCTCTACAGATGTGGCATAATTTTGTTGTCTTTTCCTGTATTCAGTTCGATTACTATTTCTGGATTGAATGAATTTTGGATCCCAGTGCCAGTAATACCTGCCATCCTCCCTTAATCTAAGGTTCTTTTTTAAGCCAGAAATATCTTTGGGCTTTTCACGATGAGGAAGGTAAGCAGATATTGATTCAGATACTTCTTCAAGTGAACTAAAGCCTTTAGAGCCAGAACTCATAAAATCAAGGATAGCATTAGAGCCTTCTTCATTAGGATAAATGCCAATATCTACCATGACCAAAGCATTACAAAGTGATTTAAATCTTTCGTCACCAGCAGTGCTTAAAGATACCATGCCACCCAGAGAAGCTCCAATGAGAGCAGCAGGTTTTCCTGTTTCTTTTATAATACTTACAAGATCGTCCCTGTAGCTTTCAATACTATAGTCACCTTCTTCGCTCCACTCACTGTCTCCGTGTCCTCTAAGATCAATTGCTAATGCATAAAAGCCAGCGTTTGCTAATCTTTCTGATGTTCCGCCCCAGGCATGTCTTGTTTGGCCACCACCATGAAGCAATACCACCAGCGGGTCATCAGAGTTGCCTAGAGCAGTTGCCTCAATATTTAAACCTGAACTTACTATAAATTTCATGGATACAAATTTCTGAAAAGAAAGGAGGCATTGTTCCATGTTTAGTGAGAAAATCTAGAAAAGAATACAAGATATGCAAACAGCACCAAAAACCTTCTTAGAAAGAATAAAGTTTATTGGACCTAGTGTAATAGTCACAGGCAGCGTGGTTGGAAGTGGATCAATAGTGATGACTCCATTATTAGGGGCGGCAGCAGGTTTCCTACTGCTTTGGTGGCTTCTTCTCAGTATGTGGAGTAAGCCGATCATACAGGCAGAAATAAGCAGGTACATTGTAGTAACTAAAAAGACATTTTTAGAAGCCTTCGCAGATATGCCTGGCTTCAAGACAACAATTCAAGGCAAAACTACATCATGGCTAGTTTGGTTTATGTTTATTGGAGTAATTCCTTCTATTGCAGGTATGGGTGGATTGGCTGGGGCTGTTGCGGAGGCAGGAAATACCATGTTCCCCCTTTTAAGCACAGAAGCATGGGTTGCTATATCTTGCTTATTAACTTGGCTATTACTTTACTTTGGGTCTTATAAAAGCCTCGAGAGAACTTTATTGATTATGGTTATATTCTTTTCCTTCATGACCTTAGTGATAGCTATCGCAATGCAATCGACTGAGTATCAAGTTAATTTTGATCAAATTTCTCAAGGTCTCTCCTTTTCATTCCCAACAGAATACCTTCCTCTTGCTCTAGCTGTATTTGGATTTACTGGAATAAGTTATGGAGAAATTATGGCCTATACATATTGGTGTCTAGAAAAAGGCTACGCCGATAATACAGGTAATGACATTGAAGAAACAAAACATTGGATTAGGACCATGCAAACGGATGTGTGGGTAACAGTATTTTTTATAACCTTAGGAACACTCCCGTTTTTCTTTTTGGGTGCGGGAGTTTTAAATAATGTCCCCGAATTGCAAGAGTCGTTAGCTACGAGTTCTTTCTGGGATGTTGATGTTATCAGCTCATTGCAGAATATGTTTTCACTCGTACTTGGCGGTTGGGCTAAATGGCTCTTTATAATTTTAGCTTTCTTTGTTCTATTCTCGACCCTACTATCAGGAACGGCTGCTTTTACGAGAACCATATCAGATTATTTGATTTCAATGGGTTTAGTAAGAGAAAGAACTGATACCAGAAAAAAACTCATCAAACTTGTGGCTTTTGTCATTCCTTTCTTGTCGGGCCTCTTTTATTTTATATTACCGAACCCCATTACTCTGTTACTCATAGCAGGGATCTGGGCGGCCATGGGATTGCCCATCGTAAACATCGGCGCTCTATATCTTGTGAATAAATTAGAACCTGCATTACAACCAAAAGTAATTACAAAAGTAATTCTATGGGCAAGTTTAATTTTACAATTGTGCCTAGCGGGACTAATTGTTTATGACATAGGCCTAAATTTTTAAGGAGAGATATATGGAACTCATAAAGTGGCCATTCCTGAAGCAAACATGGGGCATAGAATTTGAAAGATCTAAAGGAGCTTACTTATATACAAAAGATGGTAGAAAAATACTGGATGCTGCTGGCGGAGCTATAGTTAGTAATATTGGATATGGGAGAGAAGAAGTAGCTGAAGCTATTGCGAGAGCTGTCAAGAATAATTCTTACATACTGCCTCCTTTTTTAACACCTGAAAGGGAAGCACTTTTAGATGAATTAAGGGAGTATTGGCTTCCATCACATTTAACCAGGATTCATCTATCATCAGGTGGCTCTGAAGCTAATGAATCAGCAGTTAAATTAGCAATACAATATCAAGCTAGCAGAGGCAAACCTGAAAAAAATATAATCTTAACTAGAAGCCTTTCATATCATGGAACAACCTTAAACATGTCAGGCATTTCCGGTCATGCAGCTCGAAAAAGAGGTCTAGAAAGTTATGTACCTGAACCAACTACGATAGAAACCCCTTATCCACTCAGATGTCCTCTAGGAAGCCATCATGTTGATGCTAAAGAATATTATCTAGAAAACCTTCGTAACACTATTAAAAGAATAGGTGCAGAAAAAATAGCAGGCCTTTTAATGGAACCCATTAATGGATCTAGTGGAGGAGCAATATACCCTCCTGATAATTACTGGAAAGAAGCACATGAGATCCTGCAAGAAAATGAGATCTTGTTAATTGCTGATGAAGTCATGACAGGATTTGGTCGAGTGGGAGAAGATTTTGCAAGTAACTTATATGAGATTGAGCCAGATATTTTAATAGCTGGAAAAGGAATGGGTGGAGGTTATGCTGCAATAGGTGGAACGTACAGCACTGATAAAATAGCTGATTCAATACAAGCTGCTGGATATGAAGTAATGTTTCATACGTTTGCAGCTTTACCTCAATCCTGTGCAGCCTCTGCGCAAGTTCTAAAAATTCTTAGAGAAGAGAGTTTATGTGAAAACGTACCTACTCTAGGAGAAAAAATACTTGATAAACTTAATACTGAGATTGGGCAACATCCTAATGTAGCTGAAATTAGAGGTAAGGGGTTATTGATAGGTATTGAAATTGTAGAAGATAAATCAACTTTAAAGCCATTTGATGAGTCCAGGAAGACAACTAGTAAAATCATGGAAAAAGGATTGGAAGAAGGAGTATTCTTGTATCCTGGTGGAACAGGAGAATATAGAGATATAGTGTGTCTTGGACCGGCATTCATAATTGGTGACACGGAAATTGATTTAATGGTCAACGCCTTAAAGAAATCAATAGACGAAGTAGCTTCTTAACTTTCAGTTTAATCAGAAAATAGAAGCATGATTTTTTCTACACATTCATCAACTTCATCTATATTTTTAACAATATGATTCGCATATTTTCTATAGAGAGATTCCCTTTCATCGTATGCTTCTCTGAAACTTTGTTTAGAATTCTTTATAAAACCTCTTCCACAAAAATTACCTATTCGATTAGAAATAATTTTAAACGGCACGTCTAAATAAATTATTTCTGAAGATTCTTTTAAATACTCCATAGCTGGGACAGAAAAGACGGCACTACCGCCTGTGGATAGTACAGTTTTATTAAATGCAATGGACAGGAGAACCTCTTCTTCTATTGCCTTGAATCTTTCATTACCTTGGGTATCTATTATTTTTTGAGTCTTGCCGTAAAGATTTTCAATAATTTTGTCACTGTCTATGAATTGGAATGAAAAATTTGAAGATAAGATCTTACCCACAGTTGTTTTACCTGCTCCAGCCATACCTATTAGAGTGATAGAATTTTTCATAGATTTACTATACATGAAGAAAGGAAAGAATTTTCTTTAGAATGGTGGAGCCAGTCGGGATCGAACCGACGACCTCATCCGTGCAAGGGATGCGCTCTCCCAGCTGAGCTATGGCCCCACTTAGGGATGCGTAGATTACCAAAAACTAGAGACTAAGAAAGAATTATTTTCTTTTTTAAGAAAAATTAGCCATCTCTTCTATGGAATTATTAATCCTTTCTAATATTTCTTTTTGATCCAGATCTTTTGTTGATTTGTAATGAGGATGACTTAAGGTACCCAAATCTTTAGCAACCTCAAGAGACTTTGACATTAAATCTTCAGGATCAACAACTTCATCTAAATAACCTGCATCCACTGAATCAGATATTGGATAAGCTTCAGCAGTCAGTATTGCTCTATACCAATGATTTTTCAGAATTCTAGATTTGGATATTTCAAGAATAGGAGTAGGTATAGACATACCGTTTCTCGTTTCATTTGCCTGGACTATAAATTTTCCCTTAGCTCCTATCCTGTAATCTGCACAACAGAGTAAAAATGCCCCTAAAGCAATAGCATGACCGCTAGCGGCAGCAATAACAGGTCTTGGAAAACTATAGATTCTAGATAATAACTTAAATCCAGCGGTGGTCATTTCAACTGCAGCCTTAGGGTCTCCGCCTGAAATGGTTTTTAAGTCAAACCCAGCAGAAAATAATCCTTCTTTACCTGTAATCAATAAGGAGCCTTTATCTTCGGGTACTTCATCTAATAACGAATTAATAGTATTACTCATGGCGGTAGAGAAAACGTTTGCCTTTCCGTCATTTAAAGTAATGATTGATACATCTCCATCTTGGGTTAAAGTTGCTAATTGATCCGTCATAGTTTTTCCTTTTAATTTATGTTTGTTCCTATAATCTAA
>SGZM01000027.1 GCA_004214065.1 Gammaproteobacteria bacterium
TTTTCTCTATAGAAAGATAGTAGAAGGCTTACCTTTAGATAAGGTCAGAGTCATTATGCCGACCAGTCCTGGACTTGGCTTTTCTTCTAAAATTCCTGCAAGCGAGCACAAACTAGAAAATCATATTCGATGGATCAATGCAGTCTTAAATAAACTAGAGTTGAAAGAATTAATATATGCCGGACAAGATTGGGGAGGGCCTATTGGTATGGGCGCACTATCTCTTTCTCCTAATCTTCTTAAAGGTGCAGTTGTTATGAATACAGGATTTAATGCACCAACTCTCAGTATTGATCTTTCCCCAGCACACGCAACTGTCAAGACTCCTATAGTAGGAGAGCTGATGATAGAAGTATTTTTCTCTATGTTTGATCGATTAGGAAATGTGCAAGGAGATCCAGAATCATGGACGCCTGAAGTAGCAGAGCTCTATGGTAAACCTCTTTACGACAATGGTAACGCCAAGGCACCATTGGCCATGATGAGAATGGTGACAGATGGTCCAAGTCATCCAAGCACTCCCTCAATGATTAAAATAGAAAATTATGTCAAAACCCTAGATATTCCTGTAGAAATAGTCTGGGGAATGAGTGACCCAATTTTAGGAAAAGCTCTCCCAAGAATGGAAGAAAATTTTCCAAAGGCGCCAGTAACGCAAACGGATGCTGGTCATTTTCTACAAGAAGAGGTTCCAGATGAAATTGCTGAAGCTCTAATTAGAGTCTTAAACCAAGTTAAGGAATAAAGATATGTTGCAAAAAGAAAGACTTACACTCATAGGTGCACCCCCCTCTCCTTACACGAGGAAGATGATTGCACTTCTACGTTACAGACACATACCCTATGAAATAATATGGGGTAATCCTGGAGAGCTTTTAGCCGGCGAAGGTCCTTTGGCCGATCTGGAAATTGAACCTCCTAAGCCTGTCCTCCTTCCAACTTTTCTCATGCGAGATGAAAGAGGGGAACTTAAAACCGTTACTGATTCAACACCAATCATTAGAAGATTGGAAGATGAGTTTGAAGGTAGAAGTGTCATTCCAGAAGATCCAGCACTATGTTTTTTAAATTATCTTCTAGAAGATTTTGGAGATGAATGGGTCACAAAATACATGTTCCATTACCGATGGCACTTTGAAGAAGATGCTGATAATGCTTCTTCAATACTCCCTTTAAATCATAAAGTAGATCTTCAAGAGGATGCTTGGAAGATATTCAAAGAAGGTATTGGTTCAAGGCAGATAGAAAGACTTTGGGTGGTTGGGTCAAATGATATTACAGCGCCAATAATAGAAAATAGTTATAAACGATTCTTAGAAATCATGCAGACCCATCTAGCAAACTTACCTTTTCTTTTTGGATACAGGCCTAGCTCAGCAGATTTTGCAATCTATGGACAACTTACTCAGTTAATTGGTTTGGATCCTACTTCGAGGGCCATCGCTCATAAAAATTCTCTTAGAACTGTTGCATGGATCAATGGCCTTGAGGATCTATCAGGAATAAACCCTGAAAAAAGTCCTTGGGTTAATCTGGAAGAATTACCTGAATCTATAAAATCTTTATTAAAGGAAATAGGTCATGTCTATGTTCCTGCCCTATTGGAAAATAATAAAGCTTTAAAAAATGGAGATGAAACTTGGGAAACAGAAATTGATGGGTCTACTTGGTCTCAAAAGACTTTTAATTATCAGGGCAAATGTCTCCAATGGATAAATCAAGAGTTTTATGCTTTAACAGAAATAGATCAGAAAAGATTATTGGCTCTTTTTGAAGGGACAGGTTGTGACAAACTATTGATGAAAGAAAAATAAAAATGAAAATATTAAGAACACCAGACAAGAGCTTTGAAGGAATAACAGATTTTCCTTACGAGCCTCACTACACAAATATAAACACCCGCGATGGTTCGGAACTGAGAATTCATCATATAGATGAAGGGCCTAAGGATGGACCTATTTTATTAGCAATGCACGGCCAGCCAGTTTGGTGTTATCTTTATTCAAAGATGATACCTTTTTTGATCGACGCAGGTGTAAGAGTGATCGCTCCAGATTTACCGGGTTATGGAAAATCTGATAAGCCCGCTTCTAGGGAAGACTATAGCTATCAAAATCAGGTGGATTGGATGGTTGAGTGGTTAAATGCCAATGATTTTCAAAATATTACTTTCTTTGGGCAAGATTGGGGTGGTTTAATCGGATTAAGAATAGTTGCAAGAGAGCCTGATAGATTCTCAAAAGTCTCAATGGGAAATACCGGTCTCCCTTACAATCCTGAAGTATCTGAAGAGGTTATTGAAGAAATAAAAGCCTTCAGAGAAAGTAATATAAAGCTTCACCCAATGTCGATGGCGAAACAGATAAGTCAAATGGATAGTGGAAAAACTCATCCAGGTCTTAAGTTCATGTACTGGCAGAAATTTTGTTGGGATACCGAAGACTTGCCCATAGGTTTTATTCAATCGATGCAGATGGATAAAAGATCCATGATTTCAACAATCCTTAATTATATTTTTATATTACTAGGAAAATATAGCGCTTCACCTTTTAAATCCTATATTGCTAAAGCTTATGAGGCACCTTTTCCAGATCCAAGCTATAAAATGGGTCCGAGAGCTATGCCTAGTCACGTGCCAACAGTTCCCGATAAATCTTTAGAAGAACAGAGAAAGGCAAGAGAGTTTTTCTCTACATGGGATAAACCTTTTCTAAGTGTTTTTGCAGGGGATGATCCTGTTACCAACGGAATTGAGAAAGATGTTTTAGAGATGTGCCCAAATGCAAAGAGTGCTCCCCATATTGGCGGTGGCCATTTTTATCAATGGACAAGACCAAAAGAATTATCTGAATTATTAATCAATTTTATAAAGGAAAACTAATGAACAGAGTAACGGAACACACAGGATCTAAATATCCAATAATTCAAGCGCCCATGGGATGGATTGCAAGAAGCCAGTTAGCTTCTGCAGTTTGTAATGCTGGTGGTTTTGGCGTTATCGAAACCTCTTCAGGTGAAGTAGATAACTGTAAGGCTGAAATAGAAAAAATGTCAGAGCTGACTGATCAACCCTTTGGAGTAAATCTGCCCCTACTCTTCTTAAGAGATGAAAGTATGGTGGAGTTCTGTGTTCAACATGGTGTGAAATTTGTAACCACCTCAGCTGGAGACCCTTCAAAATACATAGATATACTCAAGTATGCTGGAATAACTGTTTATCATGCTGTTCCTAGTGTTGAAGGTGCCATTAAAGCTGCGGATTGTGGTGTGGATGGGCTGGTTGTCGAAGGAACAGAAGGTGGTGGATTCAAAAGCCCTGAAGAAGTAGGTCTTTTTGTATTAATACAAGCAATTCGCAAACAAATAGATCTTCCAATTATTGCTGCCGGTGGAATCGCTGATGGTGCCGGTATGGCTGCAGCCTTTGCAGTAGGTGCAGAGGGTATTCAAATGGGTACAAGATTTGTTTCCAGTAAGGAAAGTCCAGTACATGAAAATTTTAAGAATTATATTTTTGATTCTTCACTTAATGGTACTTGGATATTAAACAAGGCCTCCAAGCCTGTAATAAGAGCATTAAGAACTGACTTTACTAAAGAAATCTTGGAAGCTGGAGAAATGGATATGTCAGCAATGGGAAAAATACAAGATCTTTATTTTGGCGGAGACATGAATGCTGCCCCTGCACTTTCGGGTCAATCAGTTGGGCTAATTGATGGCATAAAATCAGCTAAGGAAATCATCCAAGATACAATAAAAGAGTTTAATGAAGCTTGCGACAAGCTAGGAGCATTAAAGCTCTAAAAATGTTCAAATTTAATTTACTTCCCTCCCCTGCAGATAACATATATCGAGGCAACAAGATTGCTTTATGGTTCTTTATTGCCTTTGTCTGCCTAATGACATGGAGATCTATTATCCACATGCTCTTCGAAAAATTTGGCATGCACGAAATTGCAAATTTAGCAGTTCTATCGGGTGATCCTGATCCCATGCCACTTATTTATATGTTCTTTTCTCTCTGGGGTTTTGCTCAACTAATTTTTTGTGGAGTTTGTTGGATAGTTATTTTTAGATACAAATCATTAATACCTTTGATGTTGGTATTTTGGTTAATTGAATGGTCTGGAAGGCTTTTCTTATATCCATTCATAGGGAGAGCAACCGTAGATAGTGGTATTTATTCAACCGGAAATACGCCAGGTGTAGAAGGTGCTCCCTATGTCACTATTCTGTTGGTGATTTTTTTAATACTTTCCTTAAGAGAAAAAAAATAAGAATATTATGAAACAATTACAAAGCTTAAAATCAGATCTTAATCAGTCACGAATTGTCTTAGAACAACTTGGTGAAGATATTCAAGATGGCGAAGTTCTTCTAGAAGTAGAGAAATTTTCATTTACCGCTAACAATGTAACTTATGGTGTCGCTGGAGACAGCATAGGTTATTGGAATTTTTTTCCAGCTATCAATAATCCTGAAAATACATGGGGCTGCATACCGGTCTGGGGTTTTGCTAAAGTCATAATGTCGAATAATCCTGAAATAGAGCATGGTGAAAGAGTGTTTGGCTATTTTCCTCCTGCTAACTTTTTAATTGTTAATCCTGTAAAAGTTTCTTCTGCTTCATTTAGTGATGGCAAAGAGCATCGTAAAGACTTACCGCCTGTCTACAACAACTATGTAAGGCTGAATGCTGAAACAGGCTACGACCAATCCATGGATGATATTAGAGCATTGCTCTTCCCTCTCCATATCACGGCATTTTGTTTATGTGATGCTCTAGAAGAGCAATCATATGATGGCGCATCTCAGGTTCTTATAGTCAGTGCTTCAAGTAAAACAGCCATAGGTCTTGCTCAAGGTTTAGCTGAAACTAATGATTCCCCAAAAATTGTCGGGTTAACCTCAAGTAACAACATTCAATTTGTCGAAAGCTTGGGATGTTATGACCAAGTAATATCCTATGATGATTTAGGTAGCATAAATAATGCTTCTTCAGTTATGGTCGATATGTCGGGTAACCAAGAAGTTTTATCTGCAGTCCAAAATAAATTGAAGGAAAATTTACTGAAGTGTCTAACTGTCGGTATGACACATTGGGATAAAGGTGGATCGGTGGATGAAACACTTGCCCAAGCTGAGTTACAAGATAGAACAGAATTCTTTTTTGCACCCGCTCATATACAAAAGCGAATAGGAGATTGGGGCCAAGAAGGATATGCGGAAAAAACGAATGCATTTATGGCTGAACGAGCAGAACAAAGTAATGATTGGATGCAAATCAAAAAGATTAAGGGATTAGATAATTTTTCTGAAACCTACAAAGAAGTGGTTGCAGGAAATATTAACCCTAATGAGGGAATCATAGTAGAAGTTTATGATGCGTAAAAAGCTGACTTACTTTTTACCAGTACTTTTAATTTCTGGATTTTTAATCTGGGAATACAAGATAAATATTCTTATTTGGTCCATCCCAAAAATAGCCTATTTTACGATGCCTGTACAAGAAAATATCCCAACTTCTTGGTCTAAAGGTCCGGAGATTGCTTCACAGGATGATAGACCAAACATAATCTTAATTTTAGCCGATGATATGGGTTATAACGACATATCTGCGCATAATGGCGGGGCCGCAGATGGTTCTCTAAAGACTCCGCATATTGATTCGCTAGCAAATAGTGGAATTTTATTCTCAAGAGGTTATGCAGCAAATGCAACTTGCGCTCCTTCTAGAGCTTCAATAATGACTGGAAAATATCCAACAAGATTTGGGTACGAATTTACTCCTGTTCCTGCTACTGGCAGATTAATAATGCAATGGCTAGCGGACGAGGATGATGCAGAATTAAGGGCAAGGATTGACCGAGAAGTAGCAGCAAACATACCTCCTTACATGGAACAAGGGATGCCTACTGAACAAGTTACTGTTGCAGAAGTTTTAAGAGATGCAGGATATTACACTGCCCATATAGGAAAATGGCATCTTGGTAATGCCTATGGCATGGATCCTCTCAGTCAAGGCTTTCAAGACTCTTTACAAATGATTGGGCCACTGTATTTACCTGAAGATCATCCAGATGTTGTTAATGCTAAGTTTAATACAAGAATTGACAGGATGATTTGGGGCCTTGGGCAATATTCAGCTAACTTTAATGGGGGCGATCGATTCGCACCCGACAAATATCTAACAGATTACTATACTGATGAAGCATTAAAGGTAATTGAGAATAATAAAAATAGACCCTTTTTCTTATATTTAAGCCACTGGGCGATTCATAATCCACTACAGGCTTTGAGAAGCGATGTTGAGCAAATGAGTCATATGCATGGTCATAATCTTCAGGTTTATTCTGGAATGATAGCTGCTCTTGATAGAAGTGTAGGAAAGGTTGTACAGAAATTAAAAGATTTAGATATTTATGGAAAAACCTTAATTATTTTTACTAGTGATAATGGTGGAGCTAACTACATTGAATTAGATGATATAAACAAGCCCTACAGAGGTTGGAAAATCAGTTTTTTTGAGGGTGGAATCAGAGTTCCTTACATTGTTAGCTGGCCCGATCAAATCGATCCAGGGCAAAATTCAGAGAACGCTGTTCATCATTTTGATATTTTACCTACCATCACTTCAGCTGCAGGAATCAAATCACCTATTGAGACAAGTTTAGATGGGGTAAATTTATTACCTTACATAAAGAAAGAAGTTGATACTCAACCGCATAAAACTCTATTTTGGAGATCCGGGAATCATCAATCGGTCCTCCACGAAGACTGGAAATATATAGTAAGCAGAAAAGAAAATTTCCGCTGGTTATTTGATACTTCAGTCGATCAGGAAGAAAAAAATAATGTTATAGATAGTTATCCTGAGAAAGCTAAATTACTTGAAGAACTCTTGACTAAATTTAACTCAGAACAAAAAGATCCTTTATTTCCTTCCGCATACGAAGTTTCAACCATGATAGATAAGTATGACGGACAAGAATACCAAGAAGGAGATGAATATATTTACTGGTCTAATTAAGATAAAGAAATAAATCATGAATCAATTAGGTCAAAAAACTCATATCCCTTGGTGGCTCACTTTAATTATCATTATGGAAGTTTGGCCTATGTTTTTAGGTCCTTACTGGGCCCTTACTGATCCAACTTTCTTTGGAACTCCAGAATCCACAACGACTATTCTTGGAGATTGGATTTATACCGCAAGAAATCTTGCTGTAGGTTTTGCATTTATTCTTGCCTACTATCTTAAGAATGCTCCAATGCTATTTATATTGATTTTTATTAGGTTGTTTACTGATTTAATTGATGGCCCAGCCTTTTGGTTCTTTAGGGATCAGGTTAGTGAGATTGCTTTCATTGTGGTTTTTCTGTTTGGGTACTACATACCAGCCATCGTAGCTTTAAGATATCTCTGGAAACAGATGAAAATATAAGGCGTTACTTTTCAAAAAAAGGTTACTGTCTATAAATTAATCATTCTATATACTAAGTTTCTAAATTTATGGAGGAGAAATGAAAACACAAATAACTGAACTTTTTGGAATAGAGCATCCCATCATCCAAGGTGGAATGCATTTTGTTGGTTTTGCTGAACTGGCTGCTGCCGTATCAAACGCAGGTGGTCTTGGAATAATTACAGGTCTCACTCAAGGTACGCCAGAAAAATTAGATGCTGAGATCAAAAAATGCCAAGCATTAACAGATAAGCCTTTTGGTGTGAATCTAACTTTCTTACCTTCTATGACACCTCCAGACTATCCTGGTCTTATTGAAGTCATCATTAATAATGGAGTAAAAGTAGTAGAGACGGCCGGAAGAAATCCAGCGGTCTATATGCCAGCTATGAAAGAAGCTGGTATTAAAGTCATTCATAAATGCACATCTGTAAGACACTCAATCAAGGCACAAGATATTGGTTGTGATGCTGTATCTGTTGATGGCTTTGAGTGCGGCGGTCATCCGGGTGAGGATGATATTCCTAACTTTATTCTTCTTCCAAGAGCTGCTGATGAACTTGATATTCCTTTTGTAGCGTCTGGTGGAATGGCAGATGCAAGAAGCTTAGTTGCCGCTATGGCGCTTGGAGCTGAAGGAATGAATATGGGTACTCGATTTATTGCTACACAAGACGCGCCAGTGCATCAAAATGTCAAAGAGGCTATTGTTAATGCAAGCGAACTAGATACTAGATTAATAATGAGATCTCTAACAAATACTGAAAGAGTTTTAAATAATCCAGCTGTAGAAAGTTTGATGGCAAAAGAAAAGGCACTTGGAGATGAATTAAAATTTGAAGATATCATTGATGAAGTTGCGGGCGTCTATCCTAAGGTGATGATGGATGGTGAACCTGAGGCAGGTGCTTGGTCTTGTGGCATGGTGGCTGGACTAGTGAGTGATATACCTACAGTCCAAGAATTGATTGATCGCATAATGTCCGAAGCTGAAGACATCATTGCCTCTAAGCTTCAAAAAGCTATATAGAAATAAAATCTTGATAAGGTCCCCAAGAAAGATACATAAGTATCTGAGTTTAGCTATTTCTATTCAACTCTTACTGTGGACCATATCGGGCATCTACTTTTCTTTTAATAAGATTGAAGATATTAGGGGTGGTCAGTACTTAAAACCCAAAGAAGCTATAGAGACTTCAAAGGGGATTAAAATTGAAGCTCAGCAAGCCTTAGATCTTGTAGCAGAAAAAACCTATTTAACTCCAAAAGCAGTTATTGAAATAACTGAAGAAGAATCTGGTGCAGAGTATAGAGGCCGCTCTTTACCTTTGTATAAAATTGAGACAATTTCTGAAGATAGCAAAGAAATTAATATATACGTTGATCCCTTTTCAAAGGAAATTGTTGCAGTGAGATCTAATCAATGGCGAATTTGGGATTTTATGTGGGGAATCCATATTATGGATTGGAATGAGAGAGATAATATTGGAAATATTTTCTTAAAAATCTTTTCAATTCTAGCCCTAATAAGTGCTTTGTCAGGAATTTATCTTTTCTTTAACTCTTCTAGTAAACCTAAGTCTTAGATCGCTAAGTCTCAGACCCAAGAGCTAGTTATTTTAGAGAATCCTTAAACCACTCTGGAAGAAGGTCAATGTTATGCTTCTTAGCAAATTTTGCGATCATGGGAATTGTTATAGGAGCAAAAGGAATAAATGTCATCAGGCCTAGGCTTAAATCTTTAAGTATTTCGTTCAGTTGATTGTTCGCTTTATCTAACTCTTCATCTGTAGCTTCGCCTTTTACATAGTCTGAATAGGTTTTGAGCATAGCTCTTGAAGGCTCAGTCTCTTCAGTGAGCTTTTCTTTTAGGAAATCTATAATTTTTTTGACTCTTCCATCAAACATTAAACAAGTATACTAAGTAAATTAAGGAAGAAATAAGATTTGAATAAAGAAGAAAGATTTATTTATGTAAGTAATGAACTCCAGAGGCTCTATCCTGAAACACCTATTCCTCTAGACCATGACTCTATCTACACTCTTTTAATTGCTGTTTTGTTATCAGCACAATGTACTGATATTAGAGTCAATAAGGTGACACCGGAACTATTTGCATTGGCAGATAATCCTTTTGATATGGCCTTAGTAGATCCAGAAGAAATTAGACAAATCATAAAACCCTGCGGTTTATCTCCAAAAAAATCTAAAGCCATCGCAAAACTTAGTAAGATTTTATGCGAAAAGTATGAAGGTAAAGTACCAGAAAGTTTTGAAGCCTTAGAGGCTCTGCCAGGCGTAGGGCATAAAACTGCATCGGTTGTTATGAGCCAAGGATTTAATCACCCTGCCTTTCCTGTAGACACTCATATTCATAGATTAGCGCAAAGGTGGCGGCTTTCTAAAGGAAAGAATGTAAAGCAAACTGAAAAAGATCTAAAAAAAGGATTTTCAATAGATATTTGGAATAAATTACATTTACAAATTATTTTTTATGGGAGGGAGTACTGCACTGCTAGAGGTTGTGATGGCAGAGTATGTCCTCTCTGTTCAGAGATAAATAAAGGTCGAAAATCTCCGATAATCGCTAACAAAGCTTAAATTAAATAGAGAGAAGCTAACTCATTCTGTATAATTGTTGAACACGCCCAAACAAACCATTTTAAAAAATTTATGTTCATCACTGATAACGATTTAAAAGATTTTGATCCTGATTTATGGGCTTCCATAAACAATGAAACAACAAGGCAAGAAGAGCACATAGAATTAATTGCCTCTGAAAACTATACTTCAAAAGGTGTTCTTGAAGTACAAGGCTCCGTATTAACAAACAAGTATGCAGAGGGGTATCCAGGGAAAAGATATTATGGTGGTTGCGAGTTTGTAGATGTCGCAGAATCTCTTGCTATAGAGAGAGCAAAGGAACTGTATGGAGCCTCTTATGCCAATGTACAGCCACATTCTGGGGCAAGTGCTAATTCAGCTGTCTATTTAGCCCTTTGTGAAGCAGGAGATTCCATCCTAGGAATGAGTTTAGATCATGGAGGTCATCTCACTCATGGAGCGAAGGTTAATTTCTCCGGAAAAACTTATAAATCTTTTCAATATGGATTAGATCCTTCTACTGGAGAATTGAATTATCAAGAAGTTGAAGATTTAGCTAAAGAACATAATCCTAAAATGATTGTAGCTGGTTTCTCAGCTTACTCAGGAATTGTAGATTGGGAAAGATTTAGAAAAATTGCTGATTCTGTGAATGCTTATTTGCTTGTAGATATGGCTCATGTATCTGGACTTGTAGCAGCGGGAGAGTATCCCTCCCCTATCCCTTATGCTGATGTCGTTACCACTACAACTCATAAAACTCTGAGAGGTCCAAGGGGTGGACTGATTCTTGCAAAAGATAATGAAGAAATTCATAAAAAACTTAACTCAGCTATATTTCCGGGAACTCAAGGCGGACCTTTAATGCATGTTATCGCAGCGAAGGCTCTTTGTTTTAAAGAGGCACTTGATCCGGCTTTCAAAGATTATCAAAAACAAGTCAAAGCTAATGCAAAACAAATGGCTGCTACATTCATGGAGAGAGGCATCAATATTGTCTCGAATGGAACTGAGAATCATATGTTCCTAGTAGATCTTGTTGAAAAAGGCATTACAGGAAAAGATGCCGATGCTGCTTTAGGAAAAGCTAACATTACAGTCAATAAAAATGCAGTTCCTAATGATCCGCAATCCCCTTTTGTAACTAGTGGATTAAGGATTGGCACACCTGCTGCAACTACAAGGGGATTCAAAGAAGAAGAAATAACTTTGGTTGCTTCATGGATATGTGATGTCCTGCAAGATATTAATAACGAAGAAGTAATAAATGAAGTTAAAGACAAAGTAGTCGAACTTTGTTCTAGGTACCCAGTTTATTTAATTTAGCCAATGCATTGTCCTTATTGTGGTTTCTCCGATACTAAAGTTATTGACTCTAGGCTTATCGCAGAAGGTCTGCAGACTAGGAGAAGACGTGAATGTCCTTCATGTAATGAGAGATTTACCACATTTGAGACCGCTGAACTCTTAATGCCGAAGGTGATTAAACAAAAAAATAATACTAGAGAACCTTTTGATGAGCATAAATTAAGAGAAGGACTCTATAGGTCTTTAGAAAAAAGACCGGTAGGGGAAGAAGAAATTGAAACCTTAGTAGAAGATATCAAAAAAGACATAAGGTCCTCAGGAGAAAGAGAGATTCCCTCCAGGCTTATTGGAGAAGTCGTGATGCAGAATCTAAGAAAAATTGATGAAGTCGCCTTTATTAGATTTGCTTCTGTGTACAGACGATTTGAAGACATCACTGAATTTTCAGAAGAAGTTGAAAAATTGACGAAAGATTAGATATGACCTCACCCGCAGAGCATATGAACGAAGCTCTAACGCTCGCTAAAAAAGGCCTTTTAACTACAAGACCTAATCCAATGGTTGGATGCGTGATAACCCATAAAAATAAAGTTATAGGAAGAGGATGGCACAAGCACTCAGGAGGAAATCATGCGGAGGTCAATGCTATTCAGGATGTCGTCAATAATCTCGGTCAAGAGGCAGAATCTGTTTTAAAAGAATCAGAAATGTTTGTAACCCTTGAGCCATGTTCTACCACTGGGAAGACACCTCCTTGCTCAGAGGCAATTAAACAGTCTGGAATTAAAAGAGTCTATATAGCTTCAGAAGATAGTTCTCAGGATGGATTTTCAAAAAAAGAAAAAGATATAGAAATCATAGAAGGGCTTTTAAGAGATGAAGCAAGAGAATTAAATAGAGGGTTTTTTTCGAGGATTGAAAAGAAGAGGCCTTTTATTACAGCTAAAATGGCTATTGGCCTTGATGGAGGTATCGCGTTGAATACTGGAAAAAGTCAATGGATTACCTCTGAGTCTTCAAGAAAAGATGTTCATAAATTAAGAGCAATGAATGAGGTTATACTAACTGGAACAGGAACAGTAAAAATAGACAATCCTTCCCTCACTTCGAGGAAATCAGGCCTACCAGAAGATGAAGTTCAGCAACCTCTTAGAGTTGTAATTGATAGAAATAAGCATCTTACAGGCAAAGAAAATATTTTTTCATCTCAAGCAAAAACTCTTATCTTTTCAAGTGAGACCTCAAGAATACAAAATGAAAATAGCGAAGTTTTTCAAAGGTCTAAAGAAGATTTAGAAAACTTAGAATCGCTGATGGAATTTCTGGCTAAAGAAAAATCAATAAATACTGTTTTAGTTGAAGCTGGCTCTGTTTTATTTGATTCTTTTGTTAATGAACAACTAATAGACGAATTAGTTTTGTATCAAGCTCCTAAAATATTAGGACAAGATAGAAAAACCTTTTCTAAATTGAATGAGACTAATCAAAAACTAAGTACAATAGGCTTCGATATTAAATCGATAACGACTTTAGATAAAGATAAAAAGATAATTCTAAAACCAAAATATTAATCATGGAACTAAATAGCATCCAAGAAATCATCAAAGATATAGCACAAGGCAAAATGGTTATCCTTATGGATGATGAGGACAGAGAAAACGAAGGCGATCTTGTTTTAGCGGCTGAGAAAGTTGATCCTAGTGCTATCAATTTTATGGCTACACACGCAAGAGGCTTAATCTGTCTAGCCATTAATGAAGAACGTTGTAAAAAACTCGGTCTGGAACAAATGGTTAAGCATAATGGTACCGAACTAGGAACTGCTTTTACTACCTCTATAGAGGCTGCAGAAGGTGTTACTACAGGAATATCTGCTGCAGATAGAGCTACAACTGTTATAGCAGCCGTTAACAAAGACGTAAAAGCAGAAGATATTGTACAACCAGGTCATATCTTTCCGATTAAAGCACAAGAAGGCGGAGTTTTGACACGTGCAGGTCATACAGAAGCAGGAACAGACTTAGCAAAACTTGCGGGGCTTGATCCTTCTGCCGTTATTGTAGAAATCATGAATGATGATGGGACTATGGCAAGAAGGGCAGATCTTGAAATATTTGCTAAGAAACATGATTTAAAAATTGGAACTATTGCAGATCTTATCCACTACAGAAATATAAGCGAAAAGAGTATTCACTTAGTTGATAAAGCTGATATTGAATCTGAATACGGAAACTTTTTACTTCATGCCTATGAAGACACTATTAATGGTGATGTACATATAGCTCTCATAAAAGGAGAGATACATGATAATGACGAGGTAATGGTAAGAGTACAGCAAAGTAATACACTTCAAGATGTCATGGGCATCAATGAGTTTGGCAGCAGGTTGTCTTTTTCTCAGGCAATGAAAAAAATTGAGACTGAAGACAAAGGTGTACTGCTTTTATTATCTCACTCTGAAAGTTCTCAAGAAATTTTATCAAATATTTCTTTCTTAAAAGGCCAAAAGACTTCAAAAAATAATGAGGGGCCCGATTCTAGAATAGTCGGTGTAGGCGCTCAAATACTTAAAGAGCTCGGTATAAAAAAAATTAGACTTCTTGGTGCATCTGCAAAATATCCTCTTGCAGGTTTCAATTTAGAAATTACTGAATTTATTAATTAAAAACATGAAAGGTCTCGAGACAAGCGCCGTATCAGAAAAGGCTAAAAAAGCATCTTATGGCATAGTGTTCACTTCTTGGAATGCTGATATTGTTCAAGAACTTCTTCTAGAAGCCAAAAAAGAGCTTATCAACCAAGGAGTGAACGAAAATAATATAGTTATAAAAGAAGTTCCTGGTGCTTTTGAACTACCCTTAGCCGCAAAGGTGGTTGCTGAAGCAAATAATGTTTCTTGTGTTATTTCTATAGGAGCAATTATCAAGGGTGATACCCCACATTTTGATTTTATTTCTCAAGCATGTCTAGATGGACTTCAGAATATAGCCATAGAAACAGGAATTCCAATGATATGTGGAGTATTAACTACCAATAATATAGAGCAAGCCAAAGAAAGATCTGATTCTAATCGAATGAATAAAGGTAAAGAATTTGCTTTAAGTGCTATGAATATGGTCGACGCTCTAGGTTGATTGATGAAATCAAAAAAAGACACTTCACCGGTGAGGTCAAGGGATAAGGTTCTTCAGAGCCTTTACGAAATTGAACTATCTGGATCTAGTGCTCAAGAAATATTAAAAGATTTATCTCTGCAAAGCAGATATCCACACTTTAAAGATTTATTAAAAGGAGTTGTAGACTCAAAAGAAGATATTGATAACACCTTATCTGAGTTCATGGAAAGAGACCTCTCAAGTCTAGATCCAATCGAAAGAAGTGCTCTTAGACTTGCTGCTTATGAAATGCTTTTTACTGATACTGATGTACCCATCATTATTAATGAGAGTATTAGATTATCAAAAAAATATGGAGCAGCGGACGGACATAAGTATGTAAATGCAGTTTTGGATAAAATGTATAAATCTAATTTCCAGAATATTTAATAAAGATGGGAGAAGACCAGGCTCTCTCTTCGCTCTCTGCTAAACAATCGCCCTCACCCTGACCATTAACATCACCACACAAATTTACTTTTATACATTTGCCTGATTGATCAACCTCACATGCTAAATTGGCAGCAGCTATTGAGGCAGAAGGTTCTTGAATGGCTCTTACGTAGTAAATTATTTCT
>SGZM01000028.1 GCA_004214065.1 Gammaproteobacteria bacterium
TGATATAACTGGAGGTGTTATCCCAGCATCTTTTGAACCATCAATTGATTATGTTGTTACTAAAATACCTAGATTTAATTTTGAGAAATTTATTCAGACGGATCCCGTCTTGTCTACTCAAATGAAATCAGTGGGAGAGGTAATGGCTATTGGAAGAACATTTCAAGAATCTCTTCAAAAGGCCATAAGAGGTCTAGAGACTGGCAGAGATGGTCTGGATCCAATTTTTAATGAAGAAGACGAGTTTGAGACTCTTAAGCAAAGAATCAGTATTCCTAGCCCAGATAGATTGTGGTTTGTTGCAGATGGTTTTAGGGAAGGCTTAACCGTAGAAGAAGTATTCGAGTTTTCTAAAATTGACCCATGGTTTTTAGTGCAAATTAAAGATCTGATTGACGAAGAAAAAAATCTAAAAAAACTTTCTTTATCAGAGTTAGGGTTTCAAGAAATATATGACTTAAAAAGAAAAGGTTTTTCAGATTCACGAATTGCAGATTTACTTGAATGTTCTGAAGAAGAAATAAGAGAACTTAGGAAATCTTTAAATGTAAGACCAGTATTCAAAAGAGTTGATACATGTGCAGCTGAATTTGAGTCATCCACGGCCTATATGTACTCAACATATGAAGATGAATGTGAAGCAAACGTGAGTCAAAATAAAAAAATTATGGTTTTGGGAGGAGGCCCTAATCGTATTGGCCAAGGTATAGAGTTTGATTATTGTTGTGTGCATGCATCTTTAGGATTGAGAGAAGAAGGTTACGAAACCATAATGGTCAATTGTAATCCGGAAACTGTATCCACTGATTTTGATACATCTGATAGGTTATATTTTGAACCAATTACAGTAGAAGATGTATTGTCTATTACAGATATAGAAAGACCAGAAGGAGTGATTGTTCAGTATGGCGGACAAACTCCTTTAAAAATAGCTGAAGAACTTGAAAGAAATGGAGTTCCAATATTAGGTACTTCGCCTGATTCAATTGATCTGGCCGAAGATAGAGGAAGATTTCAAGAATTTGTAAATAAACATCAACTCAAACAACCTCCAAACGGTATAGCTTCAAGTGTAGAAGATGCTATGAAGATCTCAGAAGACGTGGGTTTTCCTCTTGTAGTCAGACCATCTTATGTACTTGGAGGTAGAGCAATGGAAGTTGTCTATAAAAAAACAGATCTTGAAAACTACTTAGTTGAAGCTGTTCAAGCAAGCTCCAGAAGCCCTGTACTTCTGGATGGCTTCTTAAATCAAGCTACAGAAATGGATATTGAAGCTGTTTGTGATGGGACTGATGTAATAATTGGCGGGATTCTTCAACATATAGAACAAGCTGGAATTCATTCAGGTGATTCTGCATGCTCCTTACCTCCTTATAGCCTTTCACAAGAATTAATTGACGAAATAACTGAGATGGTCAAAAAGATAGCCTTAGAAATAGGGGCCATTGGACTCATAAATGTTCAGCTGGCTTACTACAACAAAGAACTATATCTTCTTGAAGTGAATCCAAGAGCATCGCGAACAATTCCTTTTGTATCTAAGTGCATAGGCAGATCATTAGCAAAAGTTGGAGCTTTATGTATGGCCGGTATCAGTCTTAAAGATCAAGACTTTACAGAAGAAATAGTTCCTAAATATTTTTCTGTTAAAGAAGCGGTATTCCCTTTCAATAAATTTTTAGGAGTTGACCCTATTCTTGGACCAGAGATGAAATCAACGGGAGAAGTTATGGGAGTTGGTTCTAGTTTTTCTGAAGCATATGCCAAAGCTCAATTAGGAGCAGGAGAAATAATCCCTCAAGCTGGGTCTGTGTTCTTAAGTGTAAGAGATTCAGATAGACCTTTTGTTGCTGATCTTGCCAAAGAATTTTTAGACTTAGGATTTAAAATTGTTGCCACTAAAGGTACAGCAAGACATATTAATGAAGCCGATATTCCGGTTGAGATTATAAAGAAAGTTGCTGAAGGGAGACCCCATGTTGTCGATGCCATGAAAAATGGAGAAGTAAACTTAATTGTTAATACAACTGAAGGTAGGCAATCTATTCTAGATTCTGCCTCGATAAGAAGAACAGCTTTAGAAGAAAGAATCTACTGTACAACAACACTTGAGGGTGGAAGGGCAGTTTGTTCCGTTTTAAGAAATAAAGAGCTATGGTCGGTTGAGAGACTTCAAGATCTTCATGCTAAAATCTCTTGAATATGAACCCAATTACTAAAGAAGGAGAAATTCTTTTAAGAGAAGAATTGAAGAAACTTAAGTCTGAAGACAGGCCAAAAATAATAGACGCTATTGCAACAGCTAGAGAATTTGGAGATTTAAAAGAAAATGCCGAATACCATGCAGCAAAAGAACAACAAAGTTTAACTGAAGCTAGAATTAGAGACATAGAATCCAAACTTTCTTCTTCACAAGTAATAGATATCAAATCTATTGAACCTTCAGATAAAGTTATATTTGGCACTACTGTGACTGTCTATAACTCTGATTTAGAAAAATCTATTCAATACAAAATCGTTGGGGAAGATGAAGCAGATGCAAGTATAGGCAAGATTTCATTTGCTGCCCCTCTTGCTAAAAAAATGATAGGAAAATTCGAAGGGGATATTTTACAAGTCGAGACTCCTAATGGATCAGTAGAATACGAGATAGAAAAGGTAGATTATCTATAATTCTCATTTATGTCACTCAAAACTAATTATCGTGATGGTGACTCTTTTACAAAGAAGTCAAAACAGGATGGCTATAGATCAAGAGCCTCCTATAAATTAAAGGAAATTCTAGAAAAAGAATTAAGTATAAAAAAAGGTCAGTCTGTATTAGATCTAGGCTCATTTCCAGGAGGATGGTCACAGGTGGCTGCTGAATTTACCAAAAAAACAGGAAAAATAGCCGCTGTTGATATACAAAAAATGGAACCAATTCAAGACTGTTTTTTTCTTCACAAGCCAATAGAAGAACTCACTCAAAAGGATTTCAGTGAAATCAAAGAATTTTTACCTTTTGACCTTGTTTTATCAGATATGGCCCCCAATATAAGTGGTATAAGAGAAAGAGATAATGCTTTAATGATTGGACTAGTGGATTGTGTCCTGCTTGCAATTGATCAATTCTTGAAAAAAGAGGGCTTTGCCGTAATAAAAGTATTCCAAGGAGAAAGTTTGGACTATACTAGGGATGCCCTCAAAATTAGGTTTAATAAAATAAAGATCCTTAAACCAAAAGCGTCTAGACCAAATTCGAATGAAATTTATATGATTGGAAAGGAATTAAAATAGTATGAGCGAACTTCTAAAAAATTTATTAATGTGGCTTTTTATTGCCATCACAGTATTTTCTGTATTTAACAACTTCAATACTGAGACCTCAACACAAGAATTATCTTATTCAGAATTTATCTCTCAAGTAGAGAGCGATCAAGTACTGAGCGTCGAGTTCTCGGCTGATAATTACACGCTTAAAGGTAAGACAGTTAATGGTGAATCTTTTGAAACAGTAAGACCTCCTTTCTTGCAAGATGATCTTAGTGAGATTCTTACTGACCACAGGGTTGCTGTCACAGGCGAAAGACCTGAAGAGCAGTCCATTTTAAAACAACTTCTTATCGCTAGCTTTCCTATTCTTATTATCTTGGCTGTATTTATATTTTTTATGAGACAGATGCAAGGAGGTTTAGGAGGAAAATCTGGCCCAATGAGTTTTGGAAAGAGTAAGGCCAAGATGCTTGAAGGCGGAAAAGTTAAAACTTCTTTTGCAGATGTTGCTGGCGTTGAAGAAGCTAAAGAAGAAGTTCAGGAGGTTGTAGATTTTCTTAAAGACCCAACTAAGTTTCAAAAACTAGGCGGTAAGATTCCTACAGGAATTCTAATGACCGGTTCCCCCGGCACAGGCAAGACACTTTTAGCAAAAGCTATAGCAGGAGAAGCAGGAGTGCCTTTTTTCAGTATCTCTGGCTCTGACTTTGTTGAAATGTTTGTTGGTGTTGGTGCCTCTAGAGTAAGAGACATGTTTGATCAAGCCAAAAAACAAGCACCTTGTATAGTCTTCATAGATGAGATTGACGCAGTTGGCAGACATAGAGGCGCTGGAATGGGTGGTGGTCATGATGAAAGAGAACAAACTCTTAATCAGCTCTTGGTTGAAATGGACGGCTTCGAGGACAATCAAGCTATTATCATTATTGCTGCGACCAATAGACCTGATGTTTTAGATCCTGCTTTACTAAGACCAGGAAGATTTGATCGTCAGGTTGTAGTTCCTTTACCTGACATAAGAGGAAGAGAGCAGATTCTTAAAGTTCATATGAAGAAAGTGCCAATAGCACAGGACGTCGAAGCTTCTCTAATAGCAAGAGGAACTCCAGGTTTCTCTGGTGCTGATCTCGCAAATTTAGTCAATGAAGCGGCTTTAGTTGCTGCCAGAACAGCTAAAAAATTGGTCGGTATGGAGCAATTAGAGTTTGCAAAAGACAAAGTTATGATGGGTAGCGAAAGAAGGTCTATGGTTATGTCAGAAGAAGAAAAACTTAAGACTGCCTATCATGAATCAGGTCATGCAATCGTTGGTAGATCCCTAGAGGAACATGATCCGGTATATAAAGTGACTATTATTCCAAGAGGTAGGGCCCTAGGTGTAACGATGTTTTTACCGGAAGAAGATAAATATAGTTACAGCCATCAAAGTATTTTAGACAGAATCTGTGGCTTGTATGGTGGAAGAATTGCAGAAGAGCTGATCTATGGAGAAAAAGGAGTAACTACCGGAGCATCTAATGACATAGAGAGAGCTACAGAGCTAGCTCACAATATGGTCACGAAATGGGGATTATCTGAAAAACTTGGCCCTATAAAATATGGTGATGAAACTGACGAACCCTTCTTAGGAAGATCAGCTGGCGCTTCAAAACAAGGTATTTCTGATGAAACTGCTCACGCTATCGATAATGAAGTTAAAGAAATATTATCTAATTGTTATCAAATTGCTAAGGATATTCTTACAAAAGACCTCGAAGCATTGCACAAAATGTCTAAGGCTTTGATGGATTTTGAAACATTAGATGTAGATCAAATCGACGATATTATGGCTGGAGGAGAACCACGAGCCCCTAAATCAACTGAAACGTCTGAACCAATTAATTCTGATGATGAAAGTAAGGTGGGCGATACAGCTGAACAAAATTAATATTTTGTTGATTCTTATGCTATAGACTAGAATCCACTCTTAATGAGTAAAATAGGTTCTATCAGGAAAAATGAGCTTTCTAGCCTCTCTACATTAAGTAATGATAGAAAGTTCGGTACAGACGGCATAAGAGGTCCTGTTACTTCAACAATGAATCCATTGTTTGTAACAAAATTGGGATGGGCTGCAGGGTCTGTACTTAAAGAGGAAGGCATATCAAAAGTTCTTATTGGTAAAGATACAAGGATCTCTGGCTACATGTTTGAATCTGCTTTACAGGCTGGATTTATATCATCGGGTATGGACGTTACTTTACTAGGACCTTTACCAACTCCAGGAGTTTCTTTTCTGGCTAATTCCAATAATCAGGTAGGTCTTGTGATTAGCGCTTCTCATAATTTATTTGAAGATAACGGTATAAAGTTTTTCAATAAAGACGGTCAAAAATTTTCTCTTGAGCTTGAAAGAAGGATAGAGGCAAAGCTCACTCAGGAAATGACTGCTGTTGAATCTATAAATCTTGGTAAAGCATCTAGAATGAATGACGCTCAAGGCAGATATATTGAATTTTGTAAATCTTCTTTTACTAATCTTGACTTGAGTGGTTTATCAATCTTATTAGATTGTGCTAATGGTGCAACTTATTCAGTTGCTCCAAGTGTGTTTAGTGAATTGGGAGCGACAGTCGATACCATAGGAGCATCACCAGATGGTATTAATATTAATCAGAATTGCGGTTCTACAAGTCCTGATTTTTTGAAAGAAGAGATAGCCGAGGGCGATTATGACATTGGTATAGCATTTGATGGTGATGGTGATCGGATTCTTGTAGTTTCGTCTGAAGGAACGGTTCTGGATGGTGATGATATTTTATATATTCTTTCAAAAGATTTATCAAATGAATCAGGTGTTATTGGTACTCTTATGACTAATAAAGCATTAGAACTCTATTTCGAAGAACAAGGTATTAACTTTTCACGAGCTGATGTTGGAGATAAATATGTTCTCAATGCTTTGGTTTCGAATAAATGGGAGCTTGGAGGAGAGCCTTCTGGTCACATAATATGCCTAGACGCAGCTCCTACTGGAGATGCAATAATTGCTGCTTTGAAGCTTTTAAATGCAATAAAAATAAATGATTTTTCATTAGAGAAGTCCTTAGAAGGGTTCACAAGGTTTCCTCAAACACTTATTAATTTAAAGGTTGATGACCCAAATAAAATTATCCTTAGTGATCAGTTTTGGTCGAAAGTTACACAAATCGAAAAAACACTAGGTGATCAAGGAAGGGTTTTAATACGGCCATCTGGAACAGAACCGTTGATTAGACTCATGGTTGAGTCAACTGATACAAGTATTTCAGAAAATTTTTGTAATTCTCTTGCAGAATTAGCTCTAGAAATATGATTGTTTCAAATTGGAAGATGAATGGCTCCAAATTAAGTGTGGAGAAATGGATAAAAGAAGTCTCTAAAAGTATTCTTCCCAAAGAAAACGTACCTTGTGTGTTTTGTCCACCAGTTTGTTATTTAGATTTGTCCAGAAAAATAATTGATGAAAATTCTAGTCCCATAAGTTTAGGATCCCAGATAATAGAATCTTCAACGCAAACTGCACTTACTGGCGGAATAAACTCTCAAATGCTGCAAGATTATTCGACAGATTATGTCTTAATTGGACATTCTGAACAGAGAGAACACTACAAAGAGGATAATGCTTCTTTGAGATTAAAGTTAAATAGCGCAATCGATAGCCAAATCTCAGTAATATTTTGTTTAGGTGAATCTGAAGAAATTAAGAATAATAACAAAACCAAGGAATTTCTTGCAGATCAGCTTGAGCCTTTATTAGAGCAAGATTTTGGATTACTCACCTTGGCATATGAACCAGTTTGGGCAATCGGAACAGGGTTGAATGCTACAAGTAAATACATAGATGAAATTCATGGATTTTTAAAAGATTACTGTCAAACTCGCTTTGCTCTTAAACAGAATGTTTCAGTTGTTTACGGAGGTAGTGTAAAATTAGAAAATTGTGAAGAGATACTATCTTCAAACAATGTTGATGGTCTCTTGATTGGGGGAGCTTCCCTAGATCCAGAAACTTTTTCTAAAATATATAACTTTAGCTAATGGAAAATTTACTTATATTTATTTACGTACTAGTTGCCGTGGGGCTGGTGTTGATCATTCTCTTACAACAAGGAAAAGGGTCCGATATTGGAAGCGCTTTTGGCGGTGGTTCCAGTAACACAATGTTTGGTTCCAGCAGCAATGCAAATCCTTTAACTAAAGTTACTGCGGTTCTGGCTGCAATCTTCTTAATTATGAGTCTGGCTATTACCTATTCGTCTCGAAGTAGTTTGAATCAAGATAAACCTGTTATCGAACTGGAAGTTGAAGAGACTGGAATTTTACCCGAAGATAACTAATCACGAATGCCGAAGTGGTGGAACTGGTAGACACGCTACCTTGAGGGGGTAGTGAGCATAGCTCGTGGAGGTTCGAATCCTCTCTTCGGCACCAATATCTTTCTTGATTCTTTCGCTTCATCTAACTATACTGCGACCCCTTTGTTGCGGGGTGGAGCAGTCTGGTAGCTCGTCGGGCTCATAACCCGAAGGTCGTAGGTTCAAATCCTGCCCCCGCTACCAAAGTAAGCCCTTTATGGGCTTTTTTTGTAGGTAAAAAATGGATACAGAATATATAAAAGAAGTCTTAGAAAAAGACATAGAGAAACTAGGTTGTAAAATCTGGGGCCTAGAGCTGTTCGGAAGACGGTCAAACCAAACATTAAGAATCTATATCGATAATCACAATGGTATATCTGTAGAGGATTGTGAAAAAGTAAGCAGACATGTTAGTAAAGTATTAGATACAGAAAATGATTTTTCAGAAAACTATATGCTAGAAGTTTCTTCTCCTGGTCTTGATAGAAAATTTTTCTACAAAGAACAATATAAAGAATTTTTAAATGAATCTCTAAAGGTAACTTTTTTTGATAGTCAGAATAAAAAGACTATTAAAGGACTTTTGGAGGAAGTTGACGAAGATAGTATAAAACTCGAGTTAAAAGGTATTACCCAACAAATTCCTTTTTCTTCTATTATTCAAGCAAATCTTATAATCTAAGAGGCAATATTATGCAAAAAGAGATTTTATTAGTCGCAGAGGCCGTTTCAGGCGAAAAGGGTTTACCTCAGGAAGCTATTTTTGAGGCCATTGAGCAAGCTTTAGCAACCGCTACAAAGAAAAGATATAGTGAAAACTCAAATATAGAGGTAACAATTGACCCAAAAACTGGAGATTACGAAACTTTTCGTCTTTGGGAAATAGTTTCAGAGGAAGAAATTGAAGATTCTGGCACTCAGGTTTTACAAAGCGAAGAAAATAGTGAAATTGGCTCTTTTGTAAAAGAGAAGGTTGATAACGTGGAATTTGGTCGTATAGCGGCTCAAGCAGCCAAGCAAGTTATAGTTCAAAAGGTTAGAGAAGCAGAAAGAGCTCAAGTTGTTGAAAAATATCGTTCAGTACTAGGAGAGTTAGTAAATGGCACTGTAAAAAAAGTCACTAGAGAGTTTTTAATAATAGACCTTGGAGAAGGGGCAGAAGCTATTTTATCAAGAAATGAACTAATACCCGGAGAGGTATTCAGGATAGGAGATAGATTAAGAGCAGTCCTTCAAGAAGAGGAAAGAGAAAATAGAGGGCCTCAATTGGCTCTTAGTAGAAAGTGTCCTGAGATGGTTGGAGAGCTGTTTAAGTTAGAAGTTCCTGAAATATCCGAACAAGTGATCGAGATAAAAGCTATTGCAAGAGATCCAGGCTCAAGAACAAAGATAGCTGTCAAAACAAATGATAATAGGATAGATCCTGTTGGAGCTTGCGTTGGTATGCGTGGTTCCCGAGTTCAGGCGGTATCTAATGAGTTAGGTAATGAAAGATTAGATATAGTTATATGGGATGATGATCCTGCCCAATTACTAATCAACTCAATGGGACCTGTTGAAATAACTTCTATAGTGCTTGATGAGGCTACAGGTGCCATGGATGTAGCAGTAACACAAGATACTTTGGCTCAAGCTATAGGTAAGAGTGGTCAAAATGTTCGCCTAAGTAGTCAAATTACTGGTTGGAAATTAAATGTTATTGATCAAGAAACTGCTGATGAGCAGAGTCAAGATAAATCAGAAAGTATTTCTAATATCTTAATTGAAAAGTTAGATGTTGATGAGGACTTGGCAAATACCTTAATCTCCAATGGATACAATACTTTAGAATCAATTTCTTCTTCTTCAACCGAAGACTTGTCACTTATAGAAGGGTTTGATGATGATATCAGCAACTTGTTAATCAACAGAGCAAAAGAGGTTTTGATTACATTAGCCATGGAGGTTTCTACTGACGTTGGTGAGTCAGGAGATCTAATGTCAGTTGAAGGTATGGAAATGACGCTTGCCTTAGAACTCACTCAAAAAGGAATAAATGACAGAGAAGATTTAGCCGAACAATCAATTGATGAACTTACCAGCATAATCGATATTTCAGAAGAAGATGCTGGAGAATTGATTATGCGAGCTCGAGCTCATTGGTTTGAGGATTAATATATATGCCGTCAATAACAGTAGAAAATTTAGCAAAGATCATTGGCTCCGAAGGAGAAGCTCTCCTATCTCAAATGAAAGAAGCAGGTCTTTCGCATAAAGATGTTAAAGATGAGGTTACTGATCAAGATAAGAAGACATTATTAGAGTTCCTTAAAGAGCAGCAAAATAAAAGTTCGAAAACTATTTCATTGAATAAATCGGCTGCCAAAGCAGAGCCTGAGCCAACCGGAACAGTATCTATAACAAGAAAAACAATTTCTAGAGATAGTAGTGAAACTAAGACTACTGATGCACAAAGAACTTCTTCTACCATCAATTTTGACGAAATTGAAAAGAAGAGACAGGCTGGAGAGGCAAACAAAAAGGCAGAAGAAGAGCTAAGAAAGAAAGAACTGGAGCAAAAAACTTTAGTTACCAGACGTAAGGCCAAGACAAATGAGACACCCCAGCCCCAGTCTTCCCAAAAAAAGGTAGTTCAAGTTGCTAAAAGAACAGTTAAGCCAACACGAGCAGAACTTTCTAAAAAAGAACAAAGAGAGCTGGAGGGTGAAAGTTTCTTATCCAATGTCGAGAAACAGGAATTTGAAAAACCAGTTGAACTAGTTACCAAGATTATCCAAATACCTGAATCAATAACTGTCAGTGAACTTGCTCAAAGCTTATCAGTTAAAGGCGGTGAGGTTGTAAAGCAACTCATGTCAATGGGTGTTATGGCTACTTTAAATCAGCCCCTAGATCAGGATACAGCTATCTTAGTTACTGAAGAGCTTGGTCATAAAGGAGAGCCCGCAGTAAAAGTTGAAGTAGAAGATCAGCTGATGGAACTTGTTACTTACGAAGGTGAAGAAGAACCACGAAATCCTGTCATTTCAGTTTTAGGTCATGTTGATCATGGCAAGACAACTTTGCTGGACTATATTAGGCAAGCAAATGTTGCCGCTGGAGAAGATGGAGGCATAACTCAAAAGATCGGTGCTTATCAGGCAAGTACTGAGCAGGGAACTATCGCTTTTATAGATACTCCAGGTCACGCAGCTTTTTCAGAGGTTCGAGCCAGAGGTGCAAACTCTACAGACATTGTAATATTAGTAGTTGCAGCAGATGATGGCCTGCAACCGCAAACTGAGGAAGCCATAAGCCATGCTAAAGCTGCCGGTGTACCAATAGTAGTTGCCGTTAATAAGATGGACCGAGAAGAGGCAGACATAGAGAAAGTTAAAACAGAACTTTCTAATAAAGAGTTGATTCCAGAAGATTGGGGTGGTCAAACCCAATTTCTTCCAATATCCGCCCTAAAAGGAGACGGCATTAAAGAGTTGCTTGAAGCAGTATCTCTTGAGGCTGAAGTTCTAGAACTAAAAGCTCATCATAAAGGCCCGGCATTTGGAGTTGTCTTAGACTCAACCACAGAGGTTGGTAAAGGAGCTGTTGCAACCATTCTTGTTCAAAAGGGTACTCTAAAAAAAGGAGATATGATTCTAGTAGGGGAGCAAACAAAAAGAGTTAGAAGTCTAGTCGACGAAAATGGGCAAACTTTACCTGAAGCCGGACCTTCAGTTCCTGCTTCAATTACTGGCTTAGATGTTCCTCCTAAAGCAGGTGAAGAATTTGTCGTAGTTTCTAGCGAAAAAATGGCTAAAGAAATATCCAATGAAAGAGCAGAAAAATCCAGACAAGAAAGATTGGCTCGCAATCAGATATCTAATCTTGAGATGCTTTTTGAATCTGAACTTGGCAATCATACTATTTTAAATATTGTCCTAAAGGCAGATACACATGGCTCATTAGAAGCAATCATAGGATCTATAAAAAATATAGAAAATGAAGAAGTGAAAATAAATATTGTTCATGAATCAGTAGGTTCTATAAACGCCAATGATGTTAATTTGGCTTTGACTACTAACGCCTTTGTTATGGGGTTCAATGTCAGAGCTGACAATGCAGCGAAATCATTATCTGAAAAGGAATCCATTGAAATACTTTACTACAGCATCATCTATGACCTAATAGATGGCATAAAAACTTCAGTTGAAGGTCACTTAGCACCAGAAGTTAAAGAAGAAATTCTTGGTACCGCAGAAGTTAAAGATATATTCAAGTCACCTAAGTTCGGACAAATTGCAGGTTCTATTGTCATTGAAGGAACTATAAAACGAAATAAACCCATAAGAGTTTTGAGAGATGACATTGTTATTTTTGAAGGTGAACTTGATTCTTTAAAAAGATTTAAAGATGATGCAAATGAAGTTCCTATGGGTACTGAATGTGGAATTGGCGTCGCCAATTATAGAGATGTAAAAGTTGGAGACAAAATTGAAGTCTTCGATAGAATTGAAGTAAAAAGAACACTCGATTAAATGCCCTCGCAAGATTTTAAGCGGTCCGATCGGATTGCTGATCTATTAAAAGTAGAAATTTCTCAAGTTCTTTCACAAGAGGTCAAGGACCCAAGAGTTCAAGGAATAACGGTACTAAACGTAATGCTGACTCCTGATATGAAGAAAGCGGATATTCTAATCTCTCAAAGCAATAGTTTTAATGAAGTAAATCTTGATGAAGTAAAACAAGGTCTTGAGAAAGCTAAAGGATTCATACGTAAAAAACTAAGCCAAAACCTTAACTTAAGAAGAACCCCCGAAATATTTTTTAAAATTGAAGAATTTTTCTAGCTCTATGAATGGATTCCTGATTATAGATAAACCAGAAGGCATTACTTCTGCTAAATGCGTTTATAAACTGCGTTCTAAACTAGGTATTAAAAAAATAGGTCATTGTGGAACACTTGATCCTTTGGCAACAGGTTTACTCCCAGTTTGCGTTGGAGAGGCTACTAAATATAGTAATTACGCTTCTAATTTAGACAAGGTCTATGAAGTAGGTATACAGTTCGGAGTTGAAACAGATACTGGTGATATTACTGGTCAAATAGTATCTGAAACCCAATTTAATGGCTTTAAAGAAAACTTCGATCAATCCATACAGGAGTTGATAGGTATCCATGATCAGATTCCTCCTATGTATTCTGCAATCAAGATGAATGGTAATCCTCTTTATTATTGGGCTAGAAAAGGAGTTCATCTATATAGAGAGCCAAGAAGGATAGTGATTAAAGAAATACAACTTATTAATAAATCTAAAAATACCGTTGTTTTGAAAGTAGCTTGCTCAAAAGGCACATACATAAGAAGTCTGGTTGAAAAGCTTGGAAGGGATTTAGGGTCTTGCGCAACCATGATTTCCCTAAGAAGGGTAGAGGTAGGAGATCTAGTATTAGACAAGGAATCATGTAGCTTAGATGAGACACAAGATTCGTTAATTAGAAAATTTTTACCTTGTGACGCTATGCTGGGTGGAATGGATAAAATTGAATTAAATTCAGAAGATACAAAAAAAGTTAGAAATGGAGTTTCAATAGACTATAATGCGCAGCTTAAAAATAAAGGATTAGTAAGAATATATACAGAAAAAGAATTATTTATAGGTATTGGTGAGTTGAATAGGAGTAATAAACTTCTTCCGAAAAGGCTTTTATCTACAAATTAATTTTGAACTAGAGGAAAAAAATTGGCACTAAGTAATACAGAAAAGAAAGAAATAGTTACAAAGTTTGCAAGAACAGACAATGACACTGGGTCTCCTGAAGTACAGGTGGCACTATTGTCAGCAAATATTGATGCACTTCAATCACATTTCAAGGCTAATGCGAAGGACCACCATTCAAGGACTGGCTTAATTCGTATGGTAAATCAGCGTAGAAAGCTACTTGATTACATCAAATCATCAAAACCAGAAACTTATACAAAGTTAATCTCGGATCTAGGTTTAAGAAGATAAAATAATCTCGTCTCATCTAATCGTTAATTACTAGGCAATAGGGCTTAGTAAAAAATAGGAAAATAAAATGGAAAGTTATAAAAAATCGTTCAAATTAGGCGGTAAAGAAATCACTTTAGAATCAGGTAAAGTTGCAAGACAAGCAACTGGGGCTGTAATAGCAACTTGTGAAGACACTCAAGTATTGGCTACTGTAGTTGTTGGAAAGGCTCCTGGTGAGCATCAAGACTTCTTCCCTTTAACAGTCAACTATCAAGAGAAGACATACGCTACAGGTAAAATACCTGGGGGCTTTTTTAAGAGAGAGGGGAGACCTACTGAAAAGGAGACACTTACTTCTAGATTAATAGATAGACCATTAAGACCATTATTCAATGATGATTTTCTATATGAAGTACAAGTAATTTGTACTGTGATTTCATCAGATAAGAATGTAGATCCTGATATATTGTCATTTCTAGCTGCCTCAGCGGCTGTTGCTATATCTGGACTGCCTTTTAACGGCCCTCTTGGTGCAATAAGGGTAGGTTTTATCGATGGAAATTATTGTGTAAACCCAACGCGTAGCGAACTTGAAGGCTCTCATTTAGATATGGTTATTGCTGGAAGTGACGCAGCCGTAATTATGGTTGAATCAGAAGCTAAAGAACTCTCTGAGGATCAAATGCTAGGAGGAATTCTATTTGCCCATCAAGAGATGCAGGTGGCTATAGAGGCCATTAAAGAAATGGCATCCGATATAGGGAAACCAGATTTTGAATATCAGCCTAAAGTTTTGAGCGAAGATATCATTAAACTCGTTGAAGAGAATTGTTCTTCATCAATAGCTGAAGCATACGAGATTCAAGTAAAACAAGATAGAGTACAAAGCTTATCAGCGATCAAAGAATCTTTACTGGCTGAACATGCTACTGGAGAGGAAGGGGCTCCAACAAGTTCAGACTTAATGGATGCAGTTAAGAAAATAGAGAAAAAGGTAGTTAGAACAAAATTAATTCAAGGTGAACCAAGAATTGACGGTAGAGATCTTGATACTGTAAGG
>SGZM01000029.1 GCA_004214065.1 Gammaproteobacteria bacterium
TCGGACTACTACAAATTTGCTTCAATGTTATTGAATAAAGGTGAGCTCAATGGCGTAAGAGTTATAGGCCGTAAGACTCTTGAATATATGACAATGAATCACTTGCCAGATGGGAAAGATCTTACTGAAATGAGTGAATCAGCTTTTAGCGAAACTCCTTATGCCGGGGTTGGGTTTGGTCTAGGTTTTTCTGTTATGACTGATCCAGCTAAATCACAGACATTGAGTGACGTTGGAGAGTTTGGCTGGGGAGGGATGGCAAGTACTGTTTTCTTCATAAATCCTAAAGAAGATATGTTGGTAATATTCTTAACTCAATTAGTTCCTTCTTCCACTTACCAAGTCAGAAGAGAGCTTAGATCTCTAGTTTATTCTGCATTAAGATAGCTTTGATTAGATTATTTCTAATACTTTCATTACTTTGTATTTCTATTTTAAGTAGTGCTGAAGAAGTAAAAAGTAATATTCTTATCTTTGAAGAATGCAAGCCAACAGACACTTCAATTCCAAAGATACTTAAACAAGTTCCCCCAAGATACCCTAGATTAGGTCTTGAGAAGGCAATAGAAGCGAATGTTATGCTTGAGTACACCGTAGATGAACAAGGTAAAGTTATAAATCCTAAAGTTATTTGGTACGATCAATCAGAATTAAATGAAAAAGAATATTTTTCAAAAAACTCCATAAAAGCGGTTAAAAAATTTAAATACAAGCCCGCAAAAAACGAACTAAGTGAAAACGTAACGTATGAGGGCTTGAAGGTAGTAATAGGTTTTAGACTTGAGGGGTATGAGAATGTCATCCCTATAAAAAATAAAGTTTTTGAGAGTTTGATTGCAAGGATACAGCGAGAGGATACAACCGGGATAACCTTAGAAAAATTTAAGAATATTCTTAATGATATTGATGAAGTAATACAATCTCCAGAATTAACCTCACTTGAGAAAGCAGCTTTCTATTACCTGAAAGCTATCAGTCTCAAAAGATTGGATGCGGAACAGGAGCGAATAAAGAAAAACCTATTATTAAGTAAATCTTATTATTCTGAAGAGTTTATAGAAACTCTAAGAAACGGCAAACAAGTGAGGACACTTGCTAGCGAAAAACTTAATACATTTGTTGGATTGCTCTTAATAGAGATTTACTTTAAGGAAGAGAACTGGGCTTATGTAGAAAAGGAGATGGCAGCTATTCAAAAAATATCTTTTAATACACCTCGAAGATTCTATCGACCTTACATTTATCAGGGAGTAGCTAGCTATACTAATGAGAATTGGTGTAATGCCTTTCAAGGGTTTAATAGAGCTAAAAAATTAGCCGAAGTTTATGGTTATGATTTTCCTGAAAGATTACAAAAAGCTATGGAATATTCATCTTTTCAGCTACAAAAATAATATCTTCATTTTATTGACTTCTCTAAATTATCTGTCCTTCTCTCATTGAAAAACATATACCTAGCTAGTATATTGGTAAATATTCTTGGTTGATTTGTGGGACTTTGGTTCCAAAAATCCTAGAATTTAAGATCTTAATTTATAACGGGAGAGTAAATATGAAATCTATTTTAGTTCTTTCTAGTTTCCTCGCAGCACCACTATTTGCTGCTAGTGGAGGTGACTTAGATGCTAATGATTACGTTGGAGTCTCTTTTTGGCTTGTTACTGCTGCTATGGCGGCTGCTACTGTCTTTTTCTTTGCTGAAAGAGGAAGTGTAGAAGGCAAATGGAAAACTTCATTAACGGTTGCTGGTTTAATTTGCGGTATAGCATTCTGGCATTATTTATATATGAGAGGAGTATGGGTCGATACAGGAGAAACACCAACTGTATTTAGATACATCGATTGGTTACTAACAGTTCCTCTTCAAATGGTTGAATTCTACTTGATACTAGCTGCTGTTACAGTTGTAGCAGGTTCATTATTCTGGCAGTTACTGCTCGGTTCATTAGTCATGTTGATATTTGGTTTCATGGGTGAAGCAGGAATAATGGCAGCTATGCCGGCATTTATAATTGGAATGCTAGCTTGGCTTTACATGATCTATGTTCTATACATGGGTGCAGGTAAGGCAGCTGTTGCTTCAACTAGCGCCTCAGTTCAAACAGCCTATAACTCAATGCTACTTATTATTGTAGTTGGTTGGGCTATATATCCTCTAGGATATGTTTTTGGATATTTGATGGGTGCAGTAGACTCTTCTACTTTAAATTTAATTTATAACTTAGCTGACTTTGTTAACAAGATCTTATTTGGTCTAGTTATTTGGAAAGCTGCTATGGATGACAGGCAAACAGCCTAGTTAATATAGATTATGAAAAAGAGGGCCTTATGGCCCTCTTTTTTTATCTTTAAAAAGGTTACAGTATGTTTTTTACAAGGAGAAAAAATGAAAAATTTTATTATTGGGATAACGGCCTTACTTTCTTTTGCACTATTCTCAGGACATCATGAAGAATTAAGTTCTAAAGATTTGGCTTTTAAAGCTTATGAAACTTTTGCAGCAGGAGATTCAGTTGCTTGGGCAAAGATTCATACAGATGACTTTAGATTTACAATTTTTGGCGATTTGCCTCAATCGGGAGTAAAAATAGGAACTGACGCTGTTATAAAAGAGGTTTTTGAAGTCATCCCTGTTTACTGGCCAAAATTTAATTTAACACCTATTAGTACTGAAGTAATAGGTAATAAAGTTTTTGTTCATAATAAGATGACAGCAGATAATTTAGATTCCGAAACAATGCATGTTTTTACTATTAGAGATGGAAAGATATCTTCTTTCACTGCCTTTGAAGACACAGATTCAATGAGAAAGGCAATGATAAAACAACCTTAGGTACCGCAGAAAGTTCTTTGCACCTTTTGCTCATCAAGAGGTGCTTCTGCATAAGAAGAGTACTGAGGCTTTTCTTCAAAAGGTCTTTTTACAACATCAATCATTTCTAACATCTTAGAAAAGTCATTTTCGTAAGCTTTGTCTATAGCCTGCTGTACTTGATGATTTCGAGGTATGTAAATTGGATTGATTTCATTTAGATTCTTCTCTAAATGCATGAGATCACTATTTTCAGAATTTACGACAGCTCTCCAGTCTTTTAGCCATTGATGTATTTCGTTTTTGTCTTTAAATAGTTGAAAAAATTCATCTGAATTCTCTGTTAGGACTTTAGATATATTTCTAAAGGTAAGTGTGTAATCTGCTTGATTCTCCATCATAATCTTAAGAAGTCTTCTTAAAATGCTGTGATTCTCTTCTTTAGATCCGCTTATTCCAATTTTCTTACACATAAGATCAAGAATTCTTTGATTTGTCTCAATTGAAAAATTATCTAAAACTGCAGTTGCAAGCTCGTTAGCTTTGTCAGAATCTTTATCAATAAAAGCTATAAGACAGCCCGCAAGTGATGCTAAATTCCATGAAGCAATACTAGGTTGATTGCCAAAGGCATATCTTCCATTTTGATCGATTGAACTAAATACTTTTCCCGGGTGATATTCATCTAAAAATGCGCAAGGCCCATAATCGATCGTTTCACCTGAGATAGTGAAATTGTCTGTATTCATAACTCCATGTATGAAGCCTACACTCATCCATTTAGAGACAAGCTCAGATTGACTTGAGGCTACTTTCTTTAGAAGTTCTAGGTAATGATTATCCAGTTCTCTTATTTCTGGATAATGTCTTTGAATCGCAAAATCAGCTAAAATTTTCAAATCTTCCCATTGCTGTCTAGATGCAAAATACTCAAAAGTACCTACCCTTAGATGGCTTTTAGCTACTCGGGTTAGTATACCTCCAGGTTCAAATGTATCTCTGGCAACATGCTCGCCTGTTGACACAGCAGCCAAAGCTCTAGAAGTAGGAATATCAAGATGATGCATTGCTTCACTAAGAATATATTCTCTTATTACAGGTCCTAGGGCTGACCTACCATCTCCTTGCCTAGAGAACATTGTCTGTCCTGAGCCTTTGAGCTGAAGATCATAATTACCTTCTTTATTATTTATTTCACCAAGAAGAACAGCTCTACCATCACCTAATTGGTGCACAAAATTTCCAAATTGGTGACCTGCATAATTCAAGGCTATAGGAACAGATCCTTTTGGGACCACATTGCCAGAAAAGTAATTTAGGATTTCTTCATTCCCTAAATTAATATTAAGGGAATTAGCTAATTCATTATTAAAGACTAATAAAGAAGGGTCTTTAACAGGAGAAGGATCAATTGATTGATAAAACTCCTCGGGTAAACCGATATAAGAATTGGAGAGCTTCATTACTTCAAGCCTGAGCCCATGAGGCTCTCAAAATTTAATCTGAAAAACTTATCTTGAGCTTCATGACTTATGCCTTCAATAGATTTTTCAAAACGGGCAAGGGGATTTCTCCCTCCCTCTACATGCGGATAGTCAGAAGAGAACATAAAAATATCGCTTCCTGCTTCTTTAATAACCCAACCTGTAGGTTCGGTTGGGTAAGGAGTAACTCTTACTTGTCTGTTGATATATTCACTAGGTTTAAGAGATAAACCCTGAAGCCTTTCTTCATGTCTAGAAAAGGCTTCAAACGCTGAATCTAATTGTTTCATAAATCCAGGTACCCAAACAGAACCCAATTCTATTACTCCGAACTTAAGGTGAGGGTGTCTTTCTAGGACGCCATCAAGAATTAATAAAGAAAGAGCTTGCATTGGTCCTGACGAAATGGCCATATAAGATATTGATCTAAAGTTCTCCTCTCCACCATGGAAATCTTTTACCTTCGGCATCCCATTCAGAGAATGAGCCTTAGGAAGAACAAAGTCTGCACTACCAACATGAAAGAGTATAGGAATACCTGACTCCTCTGCCATAGACCAAATAGGTTCAAAACCTATATGACTGGTCGAATGATTTTTGGGGCAAGCCCATGGTATGAGTAATGCACTAGACCCAGATTGAATAGCTAATTTAGCAATTTCGATACTTCTATCTATATTTGCTAAGGGTATGTAAGTAACAGGCAGCAGACGTTTGTCATCAGAGCAAAAATCTATCTGTGCTCTATTAGTAGCTTCAGCAACGGAGTAGAGCATATCTATATCATCTCCATGCTCTAGGCTTTCTAACCAGACATTCGGAGAAGTAGGAAAGACAAGCTGACTTTGTACTCCAAGTAGGTCCAAAGCTTCTGACCTATCCTTGCTATTAAAAGAACCGAGAGCATCATAATTTTTTCGTATCATTAGCTCTTCTTCATTTTTTTCTTGGTAAGCACTGGTTTGGTGATTTTCATCTATATTTTCAAAATAAGTCTGGGCTAATCCTTTATTGCCACTAAACCTTTCTCTGAAAGCTTTTTGAATATTCTTATCGGCATAGTCATCAAACCAATTTGGCAATTCCATAGTGTGCGCATCTGCATCATGAACTATTCTGTTTTCTATGTAAGGCATATCTTTATAAATTACTAATACTGTTTTATATTAGATTAACAAATATATTAAAAAAGAGATACGTAAGTGAAAGTAGAACCATTAAATAGATCATTTGGAGCAAAGGTTTACGACTTATCCCTCCCTAATCTTAATGAAGAGGAGGTTAGGTCTATTTATGATTTATGGCTCGAATACGCTCTTTTAATTTTTCCACAACAACATTTGACTAACACTCAACAAATCAAATTTGCAAAAAACTTTGGAGCGTTAGAATTTGACCTTTCTCCAATCAGTAATGTCAGGAATGATGGGTCCATAAGAGATGCTAACGATGATGACATAGTTAAATCGTTGCGAGGCAATATGGAATGGCATCATGATAGTACTTATATGCCAATACAAGCTAAAGGAGCAGTCTTTACAGCTCATAAGGTACCATCAAAGGGAGGAGAGACAGGTTGGGCTGATATGAGGTCTGCATATGAGGGTTTAAGCCAAACGATGAAAGATAAAATAGATAACTTATCGGCTTATCATTCTTATGAGTGGAGCCAAAAAGAAAGGTTTGGACACAAAGACCCAACTGTAAGTGAATTTAATAGTTATGGCTTTGACATAGACCCTAAACCACTTAGACCCCTTGTTAAAACTCATGCTGAAACAGGCAAAAAATGTTTAACGATAGGAAGGCATATAAACAAGATACCTGGTATGACAGATCAAGAAGCACAAAATCTTGCTAGAGAGCTGGAAGAATATGCATGCAGTAATCAGGAATGGGTCTATCATCATTCTTGGGAGGTAGGAGATGCGGTGATTTGGGATAACAGGTGTTTAATGCATCAAGCTAGTATGTGGGATTTGAGTGAGGGCAGAATAATGTATCATTCTAGGATCGAAGGTGACCCCATTTCGGAGGCTGCATCTAATTATCTATAATCAAATATCTAATTCTTTAAAAAAGGAAAGGGCTATATTAGGAAACAAAATATAAGTAAGAAGCATTTCAATATTTTTACTTAGATCGGGTAAACCGTTTTCCTTACATAGAACCTCTAATTCATTAGACATTTTCTCAATCTCTTTTTCGTCAATATTATTTTCTTCTATGCCCGCGACCTTGTTCTTTGCTTTGGCAAGTAATTCAGGCTCGATATCTCCTGGTAATTTTCCGTATTTTCCAAGCACTAGATTAATGGACTCATTTGATAAATTCTCATATCGTCTTGAATTCATAACATTTAGAAGAGCTTGGGCACCTACAATTTGAGAGGCTGGCGTCACAAGAGGAGGGTATCCAAAATCTTTTCTGACTTTAGGAATCTCTTCTTTTACAAGATCGATTTTATCTTCTTGCCTATTAGCTTTTAGTTGAGATTCTAAATTGGATAACATGCCCCCAGGCACTTGCTTAACAAGCATTGTAGAGTCTACTCCTTTAAGACTCCCTTCAAATTCTGAATATTTCTCTCTAATTTCCTTAAAAAAACTTGAAACTTCTTCTAGAGAATTTAAATCCAAATTTATTTCTCTGTTCTGCCCTTCAAAAATTGCCAGCATTGTCTCTGTTGCAGTATGACCATAAGTCATGCTCAATGAAGAAATAGAAGTATCAATATTATCGATACCAGCCTCAATGGCTTTCATATTTGTTGCAGTCGACATGCCTGTTGTTGCATGAGTTTGCATATGAATTGGTATCGATAGACTTTCTTTTAGATTTTTAACCAGATCGAAAGCATCAAAAGGTCTTAGCAGGCCCGCCATATCCTTTATGGCTAGAGAATCCGCTCCTGAATCTTCTATTTTTTTAGCTAGATCGAGCCAAGTGTCTAAGTTATGAACAGGACTGGTGGTGTAGGCTATTGTTCCTTGTGCATGTTTTCCAATTCTTTTAATTTCTTCGATTGAGTATTTAATATTATCGAAATCATTTAAAGCGTCGAAAGTTCTAAAAATTTCAATACCATTTTCAGCAGATTTTTCTAGAAATCTTGAGACTACTTCATTTGAATAATGCTTATACCCTACAAGGTTTTGTCCTCTAATAAGCATTTGTTGAGGTGTATTTTGTAGGAGTGAATTAAAAGTTCTCAGCCTTTCCCAAGGATCTTCATTCAAGTAACGGATGCATGCATCATAAGTAGCTCCTCCCCATGTCTCTAAAGACCAATAACCAACTTTATCCAAAGCAGGTAGAATTGAGACCAAATCTCTTAAAGGAACTCTAGTTGCCAGAAGAGACTGTATTCCATCTCTTACGACGACTTCAGTTATACCTACTTGTTTAGATGAATCCATAATTTCTCTATAGGCATTTTAGCTTTTATTAAGGCTTACCAACAGGATAGTTATTATTTACCCAATCACCAAAACCCCCACTCATAGAGAAAACATTTTTATAACCCATTTTTTTTATACTTTCACCCGCTAATGCTGACCTAAATCCACCTTGGCAATACAAAATAATTGGTTTCTCTTTGTCCACAACCAAGTTTCCAATGTCCCTTTCTATGATGCCTTTTCCAAGATGCTCAGCTCCTAATATGTGACCTTGTACCCACTCCCTGTCTTCTCTTACATCTATAAGTAAGAAATCTTCTCCATTATCCATATTAGCTTTTACTTGATGGATATCACATTCTCTTACATTTTTTAAAGATGATTCGACAAGCTCTAAAAAGTTTAAGTTGTGGTTTTTCATATCTTCTCCATTTAAAACAATTCTAACTGTTCTAGATGATTTCTTAAATAAAGCGGTTTGTTAGTTGTTATTGAATCAATGCCATTTTTAAGATATTCCTCAGCTTCTCTTCTGGAGTTAACAGTCCATACGTGTACAGACTTGCCAGTATTTTTTAAAGATTCAATAAATTGTTTATCTAATTTTTTATGATTTTGGACACCCAGCCCATTTGCATCAATTTTAACTGCTAGTTCTATAATTTCATCGATAACAATATCTTTATACTCAAACGCAATTAACAAGTTGCATTTAATATTGGGATCACATTTTTTGATTTCTCTGATAACTTCAGGAAAAAATGTTATGACCGTAATCTGGTCTTTATTTAATTCCTTCTCATCGATATCCCGCAACAAGAATGGAACAATTTCTTCTTTAGTTTTAACTTCTATAAATATTTCTTTATCTCTTGGTGTTGACGTTAGAACATCTTTTAATTCTGGTATGGTCTCGTCCTTCCAGTACTCACCAAACCAACTACCACAGTCTAATGATTGGATTTCTTCCAAAGACATATCTTTGATATTTTTATCTATTCCGGTTGTGCGAAGAGCACTTTTATCATGATGACAAACGATCTTGTTATCTAAAGTGAGCCTTATATCTATTTCAACTCCATCAGCTAGTTGCTGAAATCCCTCTATTACTGAGGATAGGGAGTTCTCGGGTGCATCTTCAGATGCTCCGCGATGAGCTATGATTTTAGGTTTTAGTCCCAGCTTAGAGCGCCACCTGTTTGGTATTCAATCACTCTAGTCTCAAAGAAGTTTTTCTCTTTTCTTAGGTCCATGATTTCAGACATCCAAGGAAAAGGATTAGTTGCACCTTCGAATTCTTCTTCCAGGCCTATTTGAACCAATCTTCTATTGGCTATGAATTGGAGGTACTCTTCCATCATTCCGGCATTCATACCAAGTATACCTCTTGGCATTGTGTCTCTTGCGTATTGAATCTCTAGCTCTGTTCCCTCTAGTATCATTTGCGCAGCTTCCTGTCGCATTTGTTCGTCCCATAGATGAGGGTTTTCTATTTTTATTTGATTGATCATATCAATGCCAAAGTTAAGGTGCATTGATTCATCTCTTAAAATATATTGAAATTGCTCGGCTGTTCCAGTCATCTTATTCCTTCTGCCCATAGATAGAATTTGCGTGAATCCACAGTAGAAGAAGATACCTTCCAAAACACAGTAAAATGCTATCAGATTTTTCAATAATAATTTGTCTGTTTCATCTGTGCCGGTAACAAAACCTGGATCTGATATTTCTTTTGTATATTTAAGGCCCCAAGAAGCTTTTTTTGCAACACTTGGTATCTCTCTATACATATTAAATATTTCTCCTTCATCCATCCCTAGAGATTCGATGCAATATTGGTAAGCATGAGTATGAATGGCTTCTTCAAAGCTCTGTCTTAATATGTACTGCCTACATTCTGGGTTTGTGATTAGCCTATATATGGCAAGCACCAAGTTATTAGCCACCAAAGAGTCTGCTGTTGAGAAGAAACCAAGATTTCTCATGACAATTGTTCTTTCATCTTCAGTTAATCCCTCATTAGATTTCCACAGTGCAATGTCTGCTGTCATGTTCACTTCTTGTGGCATCCAGTGGTTTGCACTTCCGTCAAGATACTTTTGCCATGCCCAGTCGTATTTAAATGGGACCAATTGGTTTAGGTCTGCTCTGCAGTTGATCATAGCCTTATCATCAACCTGGACTCTTCCTGACATGCCATCTAATTCTTCTTCTCCTTCTTTAGTGTCTAGAACTTCAATTGCTTCTTTAGCTTGCTTTGCTCTTTCACCTGCGGCTGCAGGGACATGTTCAGGTATAGACTCTTCTGGCCTTTCTTGTGCTTTAACTGGCTCATCCTCTTTGATTATAGGTTGAGCTTTTTGAGCCTTCTCAGACTCGTTGTAATCATCCCAATTTAACATTGTTACTCCTTAATTTTACTGACAAGCATCACAGTCTGGATCCAGTATCGAACATGCTGATGGTGCTGTTGTTTGAGCTTGTGGTTGTACTTCAGGTTGAGCTGTAGCTGCAACAGCATTAAGCTCTCCAGTTGATATCGTTGACTTTTCTGTTGTAGTTGCTGACCTGGAACGCAGATAGTAAGTGGTCTTGAGTCCTCTTAACCATGCCATGCGATACATAATATCTAGTTTCTTACCGTTCGGTTCATCAATATACAAATTTAAAGATTGACTTTGGTCTATCCATTTTTGTCTTCTGCTTGCAGCATCAATTAACCATCTAGGTTCAATATCAAATGCTGTTGCATATAGTTCTTTTACATCTTCAGGGATTCTAGAGATTCCCTTAACACTGCCATCATAGTATTTTAGATCATTGATCATAACAGAATCCCAAAGGCCTAACTCTTTCAAGTTCTCTACCATGGGAATGTTGGTGACAGTAAACTCTCCAGAGAGATTAGATTTTACGTAAAGGTTTTGATAAGTAGGCTCTATAGATTGAGACACGCCTGTTATATTGGCTATCGTTGCTGTTGGCGCTATTGCCATAACATTCGAGTTCCTTATGCCTTGTTCTTTTACGGTTGCTCTTAGTCCGTCCCAGTCCATTGTGGTGCTTTCGTCGACATCAAGATATTCTTCGCCTCTGCTCTCTTTGAGTAGTTTGATGGAGTCTATAGGCAAAACTCCTTGGCTCCATAACGAACCTTCATATGACTGATATGCTCCTCTTTCCTTAGCTAAGTCACTTGATGCTTTGATCGCATAGTAGCTGACCATCTCCATGGACCTATCTGCAAATTCTACCGCTTCTTGTGATGCGTATGGAGTTTTTAGCATATAGAGAGCATCATGAAATCCCATTATTCCAAGACCTATTGGCCTGTGTTTCATGTTAGAAGTTTCTGCAGCTTTCACAGCATAGAAGTTTATGTCTATAACATTATCGAGCATTCTTATAGCTGTATTTATAGTTTTTTCTAATTTCCCTTCATCCATTTCTCCGTCTTTGATGTGGTGAGTTAAATTAACTGAACCTAAATTACAGACAGCTATCTCATCTTGGCTTGTGTTGAGTGTGATTTCCGTACAGAGATTAGATGAGTGCACAACACCCGTATGCTGTTGTGGAGATCTAAGATTGCAAACATCTTTAAAAGTTATCCAAGGATGTCCAGTTTCAAACACCATAGAAAGCATCTTCTTCCAAAGTTCTTTTGCTTCTACTTCTTTAAAAAACTCTATTTCTCCCGTTTGTGTCTGCGCCTCGTATTCTTCATATCTTTTTTCAAAAGCCAGTCCATAGAGATCGTGAAGGTCTGGCGTATCGCTTGGTGTGAAAAGAGTCCATTTCTTGTCTTCAGAAACTCGTTTAAGAAATAAATCAGGCACCCAGTTTGCCGTATTCATGTCGTGGGTTCTTCTTCTGTCGTCTCCTGTATTTTTTCTAAGTTCAACAAATTCTTCTATATCGACATGCCAAGTTTCTAGATACGAGCAGACAGCTCCTTTCCTTTTTCCTCCTTGGTTTACTGCAACCGCAGTATCATTGACTACCTTTAGAAATGGAACAACTCCTTGTGACTTGCCGTTTGTTCCTTTTATTTGAGATCCCAGTCCTCTTACAGGCGTCCAATCATTTCCTAGTCCGCCTGCCCATTTTGATAGCATGGCATTATCTTGTATTGCGCCATAGATGCCATGTAGATCATCTGGAACGGTCGTTAGATAACACGACGATAGTTGTGAATGCTTTGTGCCTGAATTGAAAAGGGTGGGGGTGGAGCTCATATAGTCAAAGCTCGATAAGAGATTATAAAACTCTATCGCTCTTTCTTCTCTTTTCTCTTCTCTTAGTGCTAGGCCCATAGATACTCTCATAAAAAACACTTGGGGCAGTTCATATCTTACTTCCGTATCATGAATAAAATAACGATCGTATAGAGTTTGAAGCCCTAAGTAAGTGAAGTCTGCATCTCTGGTTGCATGTATGGCTTTTCCTAGTTTTTCTATATCCATTTCTAGGAGTTCTGGATTTAGAATTTCATTTTCCACCCCTTTGGCCAAGAAATTCCTTAAGGCTTGAGGGTAGAGGTCTTCCATTTCTTGGAGAGTTGCTTTCTTTTGCATGCCCAGGTAGGTAAGTGCTTCTGTTCTGATATTATCTAGTAGTATTCTTGCTGTGACATAAGTGTAGTTAGGCTCTTGTTCTACTAGAGTCCTCGATGTCATTACTAATGATGTTCTTGCGTCTTCTTCAGTTACTCCGTCATACAGGTTTTTATTTGCCTCATCTATTATGTGTTTTGCGTTAGTTCCTTCTAGACCTTCACAAGCCTCGGCTACCATAACCTCTAGATGCTTTATATCTAATGCGTCTTCTTCTCCGTTGTCTAGAGTTATGGTTATTCCTTCTCTTTCTTCTTTCAGAGGTGTTTCTTTCTGTCTGAGTTGTTTTCTCTCTTCCCTATACAACACATATGCCCTTGCTACTTTTTGCTCGCCTGATCTCATCAGTTCAAGTTCTACCTGATCTTGTATCTCCTCTATATGTAATGTTCCTCCTGATGGCATCCTTCTACTAAAAGTATTTGTTACTTCGTTTGCTAATTCATTTACTTCATTGTGTATTCTTGTTGAAGCTGCCGCTGCTCCTCCTTCTACAGCCAGAAATGCTTTTGTTATAGCTATTGCAATTTTTTCTGCATTATATGAGACAACTGATCCGTTTCTTTTTATAACTCTCATTTGTCCTGGTGCGATAGCAGATTTTGGTTTTTCCTGTGCTGTTTGGCTTGTTTTTTCTATTTTTTCTTGTGAATGTAATGATGAATCCATCTTTTTCCTTCCCTCTTTGTTTTTTTTCTTTTTCCTATAAATCCCTATATATTGTGTCTCTTTTCGGTAGTAGACACAAGATACTGTGTTTTTACTAAAAACACAATACTATAAACATACAATTTTTCTGTTAATTTCTTGTGGATAAGTTTTTAGTAAGTTAATTTTTGTATACTGCGCTTCAGGAGAAGAAATGAAAGATAAAATTATCTCAATTGACCAAGGCACATCTAGTACTAGATGTGTTTTGTATAATAGCCAGGGACAATTTCTTGCCTCAGCTCAAGAAGAGTTTGATCAATATTTCCCTCAAGAAGGTTGGGTTGAACATAATCCCGATCAGATCTGGCAGACGGTTCTTTCAACTTTGCATTCTCTTATTAAGGAGAATGGTTTATCGAGTTCCGAGATAGCATCAATAGGAATAACGAATCAAAGAGAAACAACAGTTATATGGAATAAAAAAACGGGCCAACCTATTTATAATGCTATTGTCTGGCAAGACAGAAGAACCTCTGCATTTTGTGAAGAGCTTCGATCCCATGAACGAGTTATTCATAAGAAAACAGGTCTGACTATAGATCCTTATTTTTCAGCTACTAAAGTTCATTGGCTCTTGAATAATGTTGAAGGTGCGAAAACTCTTTCTTCAAATGGAGATTTACTATTTGGAACTATAGACACTTTTTTGATTTGGAAATTGACAGAAGGCCAAAATCACATGACAGATGTTACAAATGCTTCTAGAACAATGCTCTTTAATATTATTGATGAAAGATGGGATGAAGAGTTACTAGACTTATTTGAAATCCCAAGCAACATGCTCCCACAAGTCTGTGACAATGTTTCTGACTTTGGTGAAACAAATGTTCTTGGAGGAAAGATAGCAATAGGTGGAGTAGCTGGAGATCAGCAAGCTGCATTAATAGGACAATGTTGTTTTGAACTAGGAGATGTAAAGAGTACTTACGGAACTGGTTGCTTTATGATTGCAAATACAGGTGATAAGCCTTTGTATTCAGAAAATAAATTAC
>SGZM01000003.1 GCA_004214065.1 Gammaproteobacteria bacterium
TCAAAAAAATGTCCTTGCGAGGAAACCCCCGTATGACAAGACCTATGCTCAGGATTTATTTTTAGTTCTTCTTTTATTTTTACAAGGCTTTGGTGATCTTTTGTATTTACTGTAAATCCGTTTTCTTCCATATGCTTAACCCACATTTTGCAACAGCCACAGGTTGGAGTTTTGTGAACTAGTAACTCTAAATTAGAATCACTATGTTGTTTACTGATGTTAGAAGCTCCTACGAATGAGGTTAATAGAAACAACAAAAAACCAAGATATATTTTTTTCATATATTTATTTTATACTTTCTATACTTCCTTGAATATGAATGTCTAATTTAGAAAGCTTTTGTAAGATTGATTTATACTATTATTACTCTCATAATTGCGTTGTTACAGATCAATTTTATTTGTGACTCACCAAACTTCAATAATGATTTATTTTATTACGATAATTATCATTGCATTAAGCTTATGGATCGGTAATTCAGCAGTTTCTTTATTTTTAGGAATACTTCTAGCTTTATTTTATAAGTTGCCCGAGGGATTTTTCACTAAAAAGTATGGATCTAAGATTTTGCAGACGGGCATAGTATTTTTAGGCGGCAGTCTGAGCTTTGGCACTGTGTATGAAACAAATACCGATTATTTTTTATGGATTTCCGCTTTTGTTCTTATCTCATTTGGAGCGGTAATAATCTTAGGAAAGCTTATAGGAGTATCGGAAAAACTATCTTTTCTTCTTGCTTCTGGAACAGCTGTTTGTGGTGGAACCGCTATCGCTTCAGTTGCTCCTTCAATCAGGGCTAGACCACAAGATCTAACCACAGCAATTACTATAGTTTTCTTGTTAAATGCTATTGCAGTCTTATTTTTTCCTCTATCGAATGGATATCTAGAGTTAAACGATAGACAGTTTGGGGCATGGGCAGCTTTAGCTATACATGACACCGCTTCTGTTGTTGGTGCTGCATCAAGTATCAGTGAAGTTTCAGTTGAAGTTGCTGCTACTTTAAAAGTAACAAGAACTATTTGGATTGTCCCTTTGGTTATTTTTTCTGCTTGGATTTACCGAAATAAGAATGATGGCTTCGGTCTTCCTATCTTTGTGGTTTTCTTCGTAGCAGCAGCAATACTGAATACTCTTTTACAGCCCAACGAAATGATCGTTGATTATTTGAAACTGACCAATAGGATTTGTCTTTTGACAGGTCTTTTTTGTATTGGAACTCAGATAAGTAGAGAAAGTTTAGCTCTTCTGGAATTTAAACCTATAGCTTTAGCTTCAGTAGTTTGGGCAATTATTATTCCTACTTCTTTATATTTAGTTCTAAATTTTTAACTAGAATTTTCTTTTTTGTTTTTCGCATTTGCCTTTAGCTAAGATTTCTATCTTAGGATCTTTTCCTCTCTTTCCATCTACTCTTTTTAACCAAATATCTCCTTTAATTCTTGCCTTGCCCGTAAACCAGTTTATTTCATTGGTAAGCTGATAAACATCCACTTTATATTCAGGATAGTTGGGATGCATTGCTCCATTTTCAAGAAAATGGGTGACCATAAGGCCGGTTTCTTTTTTATCTTTTCTCCAATCGCTTTGTGTAATCCATACAGGTGCCGGTTCGATAATATAATCCAGTTTCAGCAAGTCATCAGAAGATTCATCTATGGACCAATACTGAGTGACATCAATCTTATTTTTATCCCACGCATCTTTATTTAAAGTTTGCTTCGCTCTATTTAAAAAGAATATTGATTGAGTAGTAGTTACTGCTACATTCTTTGCAATTTCAACTGCTTCATTGAAATAGTTTCTTCGGAAGTCTTCATAAGTAATAGAATAGTTGCCTTCAAGTTCACACAGCACTTTCTTTGTTTCCGAAAAAGATAATGGAGAAACTAAGAAAAAAATAATCCCTAAAATAGAGAATCGTTTCATCTTTTTAGGAGTTTTGTTTTAGCTTCTTTAAGGGTGTATTTTTTTTCTAAGTCTTCTTTAGAAGATCTTGAGGAAAGCTCTCCAACACGAACATATTCTCCTTTGTCATAAGCTTCTCTGAATTGCTTGATATTTCCCCATTCATCTCCAACTTTACCACTGGCACCCATTCCAAAACCTTCAACTGTACTTCCGTAGGTGAGTGCCTGTAGCCCCATTCTATGAAGTAATTTAGGGCTTGCTCTATTAAGCACTTCAGGATCAACAGAAAGTACCCAATTTTCTTGTGTTCTCATCCAAGGTTTAACGTTACTCATAGTGGCCACGAACCTTACTTCGTCGGTTTTGTTAACCGCAGTTCCGTGCAACAACCTTCCGTCAAACATCATTATGGTTCCTGCCTTAGCTTCTAAATTTATCGCAGGAGGTAATTCACCTATTTCTCCATTACTGCCAGCATCTATCATAATTTTATGACTACCAGGTATAACTAAAGTTCCTCCGTTTTCTTCGTTTACATCTTGAGGTATGTACATGGTATTTACTAGAGCTGGAGATTCTTCTGTCATCCAGGGGGATAATGGTCCTTGATCCATATGGAGGCCTTGAGGGTATTTTCCTTTCTCTGCTCCGTTAGCCAAAAAGCTATGGCATATCCAGCCTTTTCCTAAAGTTTCATTTAAGAAATTCTCTATTAATACTCCTGCTTGGACAGCTTCTGGATTCTGTTCTATACATTTACCAAAAACTTCACCTTTATTAATGAGTGTATGAACATATTGTCCTGATGGAGTTTGAGCATCAAGACCAGCTAATTTTTCTCCAGCTGCTTGTTCTAGAACTCTATTGAGAAAGTTTTGGCATTGTATCTCTGAAAGGGCATCTTCTATTAAAGCGTATCCCCATTTTTTAAAGTCTTGCCTAATTTGAACAATATCCTTTGTGGGAGATGGAAGTTCAAAATTTTTCCAATAGTCATGTTTTCTGGCAACTGTCGTATCCCAATAGTGATCTCCCCATTCCAAGGGTCTCTTTATATCTGGAGGAATCATCCACGGATTATTTTGAAAAATAGACTTGTAAGGTTCCTTAGAGTCTATAAAGGTATTGAATAGACGATTTTCTTTTGTTGTATTTTCATCAAAGTATTCTTGTGAAAATTCTTTTATATCTGACATTTGCTGTTTACTATGATCTTGCTGTTATTGCTTTTATAAATTCAACTTCTTTTTCATTATAAGCTGTTCCATCTTTTCTTAAAATATCATGAAACCAAATTTCCGGTTCTGGAATTTCATCTCCATCTTCAAGAAACTTGCCACCCTCTTTTTTCTTTTGAAGGTCTAAGATAGTCGACCATCCAAAATGAGTTTGACTTTTCCCCGCAACGAGGCCCCAGTTATAACATCCTATATTATTTTCCTTAAAGATTGGAAGGCTGAATTCAAATGTGGAACCAAACTCTCTTGCCATGTACTCAGTGCAAATCAAAGGTCTCTTATGCACCTTAAGTTTATCGATAGTTTCTTGTAACTTCTCACCTTCGTAGGTATGAAAGGTTATTATGTCCGAATTTTCTGCGTTTAATTTTATATTTCCTTCTCCTACAGAGCCATCTAAGCATGCAGTTAAGGGTTGAGAGGGTCTAACTTCATAAGCCCATTCCCAAGTAAGTTCCAATAAAGTTAACGACTTATCCCCTATGCCGAACTGACCAGGTTCGTTGTATAGATCCCACATGAGTATTCTTTTATCATCCTTGAAATTACTAAGAATTTCAGTAACGAATTTTTTAAGTCTAATGATCTCCAAATTATTGGATTGTTCTTCATGAATGCCATTCACTATTGCCATGCCGGGACTTTGTTTCCAGCCAGAATTATGAACACCTGAGACTGGTTTCGGTTGTTCACCAAGTTTGGGGTAGGGCCTATGACAATCATCAAATAACACCAGAAGAGGTTTTATCTCCAAGGAAGCACAAATATCTAAAAGTATATTTAACCTTTCTGAAAAACCTATTGGGTCAGTCCAAAGTAAATCATGCAGATAAACCCTGACTGAATTGAAGCCTAATTGTCTGGCCCAAGAGAGCTCTTTTTTATTTATCTCTGCATCAAAGGTCTCTTTCTGAAACATCTCCAGCTGATTAATGGCATTGCTTGGTAGATAATTGCAACCCACGATCCAATTATTTTGGTTATACCAGTTCAGAGATTTTTCTATAGACCATTTACTCATTGATAATCAACCTTTTCGCATCTGGTCATTCCATTTACAAATACACCTTGTCGAGCAATTTCACAACTCTCTTTTAATCTAAATGGCTCAGGATAAATTATCCAATCACAGCTCTTACAAGGCTTAAATAATAAATTGTAATCATGCGCGAATAATAAAGATGGTAAGGCCATCAAGGAGATGAAAAGATAGAGCCATAAAACCTTTGTCATATTTTTAGTGCCTTTATTTTATAATTAAACTCAATGCCTATTATAAGCACAAAAAATCTCAATATATATTTTGAAAGGAGTCCAGCAAAGAAATATGAACCTCTGTTATACATAGGAGGAACCGCAGGTGATTTAAGGAATAAACCAAATCAGATGGACTCACCTCTAACTAATTTTTTTGAGGTTATAAGCTATGACCAGAGAGGTTTAGGTCAGACTGACGCACCAGCAGGTGAATATTCTATGCAGGATTACGCTGATGATGCAGCTGATCTTTTAGATGCTCTCAACATTGATTCAATAAATATATTTGGAGTATCTTTTGGAGGAATGGTTGCCCAAGAACTAACAATTCGACATCCTTCGAAAGTAAAAAAAGTAGTGTTGGCTTGCACTTCCTCTGGAGGAGAGGGAGGATCTTCATATCCACTCCATGAACTAGAAGCGTTAGATCAGCAACAAAAACTTGAAATTGGGATAAAAATCAATGATCTTAGGATCACCGATGAATGGATGCAGGAAAATGGCGAAGCTTGGGATAATATCAAGGAAGCTACTCAGAAGAGAAATAATTACAAACCTAATAAGGACAATCTTCTGAAACAACTCATGGCTAGGAAAGGACATAACACCTTTAAAGATTTAACCAAAATTGATAAACCCGTGTTGCTGACAGGTGGTAAGTATGACGGGATAGCTCCTTTGGAAAATATGCAATCTCTTAATACCCAGATAGCAGGTAGTCAATTAAAAATATATGAAGGTGGACACCTATTTCTTGTACAGGATGAAAGAGCATTTAAGGATATATGTAATTGGTTGCGTGATTAACGATATTAAAACTTTGAAGGTACAAGAATATTAGCTATTTATGAACATTCGTCTTAGAAAGATTTTGGGATACTTAGGGACCTTGCCTTTTATTTTCCTTTCATTGATGCCTATTTTTTCTTTTTTCCCCGAAGATTATATTTTTTATTTATTGCTATCAATCTATGGGGGAGTGATCTTATCTTTTCTAGGTGGAATGACATGGGGTTGGAATCAGCCAAATGTTTCTCCCATTTATTTGATAGTTGGAATATTTGTTTCATTGGTTGGGTTCTTTGTTATCTCCATCTCTAATATGTTTCTTATTTACAGTCTCTTTATAAGTCTTTTAGGTTTTATAGGTTTTTATTTCTTTGAATTACAAGCATCAGATTTTATGCGCGATAAAGGCTATAAGCTCTTAAGAAGAAACTTAACTATTATCGTTTCTCTTTGCTATTTGTTAGCCTTGTATAATTTTAATTATTGAAAGGAACGGTATATGAGGAAGATAAGTTAGCTGCTAGGTCTTCATCATCATAAAAAGTTGGCTTGTATTGTTCGTCCACATAGAGCTCAACCTGATCTGCATAATGTTCTGAAGTATCATCTTGTGTGGCACTGCCATATTGATGAATACTTTTAGATATTTGCTCTCCATTTTTATACCAGCTTACATGAATGTATAAGCCATCGCCTCCAGAAGCCTTTAAATCTCCTTCTTCATCATTTCTTCCATAAATCGCCCTGAGAACATCTGGCCCACCTTGGACTGATACTTTTTTATCACCTCTAACGATAAAGTTCCGCTCCGACCATAGCGGATCTACTCTCCCATATGTTTCTGTTAATTCCGCTACACAATCTCTAAAAGATATTTCTGGATTTTGAGGGATCCTTTGGCCTTGTTCTGAGATCCATTCACTAGAAAGAACACAGACGCCCAATGCTGCTGATTGATTATTAAAGTCAGTATGTAAGTTCCATTTTTCTAAAACTTTTCTAGCGTCATTTAATTCTTCAGTTTCAAAATTTCTATCAAATAGCTCTGATATATATTTGTAAGATCTAGATTGTCTTGAGTATTTATTATCAAATTTAATAGCATCGAATATCTTTTCATCAACTTTGTCATTTTCCTCGAATAGTTCGATAGATCTGTATGCGCGGTTTGTCATTCTAGTTTGGAGGCCAAGAGTTGGGGAGAAGTTTGAACTATCAAGATTATCTTCAGAACCAGTGACTTTAAAAGGATCTTGATTAGTACTGGCTATCCAGCCTGATTGAGGATTTTTGATCATAGGTATTTCTTTAAAGCCTACATAATCCTTCCATATTAGTTCAGATTTTGTTCCGTCAACTGTTTCCTTCCACTGAATACCTTCTTTTCTCTTGGGAGAAGATGAATTGTGTATAAAGAAAATATTATCTTCCTTATCGGCATATACTCCATTGAAAGAGATAATTGATCTTTTCTGCATTGCCTGAATCCATTCTTCATAAGAAGTTGCCTTGTTCATGGCATACCACTGATCTACTTGTTTGATATCATTCATTCCAGAAAATCTTAAGGCATATTGTTTATCTCCTAACTCAAGAACAGGCCCATGGAGAGAATATTTTGCTTCTCTTTTAACTGTCCATCTTATTGGACCAAATATTCTTACAGGGATACTAATACTTTCAATATTAAAATCTCTCCATTCGCCATCTAGTTCATATTGGTTTGTGTTGTCTGGATTGATTTTTAAAAGATAACTATCAGATAAATCTGGCTTGTTTACAGTAAAGCCCCAAGCTAAATTTTGATTAAAGCCAACAAATACAAATGGAGATCCAGGAAACAACCCTCCCATCATATTCCAGCCTTCATCACTGGAAACATGGGCTTCATACCATGCTAAAGGACCATCTAGAGGTTGATGGGAATTTATTATTATTCGTGTAGAGCCATCTGTTGTCTTGTTTGAATTAACGGCAAGGACATTTGAGCCAGTGACAAATTCTTGATTTTTATATAAATAACTATATTCCTCGTTGTTAGTAGATTCTCTCTGAAGTTTTTCTATTGAACTTACTACACCGGAAAAAAATAAGTTTTGTATAGAAAAGCCAGCCACAATATCTTGTTCTGTAACAGGGAAGAAATGATTATATTTATTCTCAGGATTTTTAATCATCCAATAATTGATACCAGCGGCATATGCCTCTATGACAAGCCTGACACCTTCAGTTAAATCTTTCTCATAATTTTCTTGAACTCTCTCTCTGATTTTCAGAGTTTTAATTAAATAGTCTTGTACAGCACCACTTGCACCATCTTTTAAACCCATTTGAGCTCTATAGAGGTACATATTTTCAGCTATATTTTCAAAGTCATCTTCTGCATGAGCATAGGCTAAGCCAAAGGCAGCATCTGCATCTGTTTCACCATGCACATGCGGCACGCCCCATATATCTCTTTTTATTTCAGCTTTATAGGTTTTAGATTTCTCTAGATAAAAGTTCTTTTGCACCATGTCTGGAGATTGACAAGAAATAAGCATTATTGAGAGAAAAAAATGAAGAAATAGACATCTAATCATGTTTCTATTTTATATTTATGAAAGAAATTTAGTAGAAAATTATCTATTTAAATACTATTTCAGGGCAGACGGCGAAACTCTTGTTTTGCCATTTGTTGTAATAACCTCAACAAGGTCCCCGACATTGAAAGAATAATCACTTGTTTCCTGCACAACAGAAATTGTTCTTCCATCATCCATATTGATTGTTAGTTGAATACCCGCACTAGACTGCAAACTTTTAGAAAGGTTCCCCCCTAACGTTGCTCCAAGAGCACCGCCAATTACGGCCCCTATTTCTGACTCTGGCTTAGAATCGCTGACACCGCTTCCGGCAGCAGCTCCTACTAGACCTCCAACAATAGTTCCAGATTTTGTTCCACCTTCTATGGTTACTTTTTTTATAGTTACTACTTCCCCATAAAGGACATTTGACATTTTTTGAGCAGAATCTCTATCAAATGTATCAGGACCTAGAGAGGTATTGGCACAGCCTAATGCCAATAGAAGGAGAGGGTATAGAATAATCTTAGTTTTCATATATATTTGACACTTTCCTGAGTGTCTAGTTCTTAATTATTTCAAAATTAACTTGATTCAAAATTGATGCTAAAGAATTGCCTTAGACATTTACTTTTCTATTTGTTTTTATAAATACTTGATTCAAATTCTTCTAATGTTTGAACACATCCTTTTTCTAGAAAAGGTAACATCTGCATGAGAACGACTGAAACAATTTTATTTTCTGTATCTATCCAAAAATAAGAATTAAAGAGTCCTGCCCAACCGGCACTTTCTTTCGGCCTGCCAGTCTGCGATTCTTCATGGTTTATCATGAAGCCAGGACTCCAAGATTTATCTATTCCAGGCATAATTTCCATATCTTCTGTCAAAGGAGGAGCGGAAGTTGGTAATTTATTCATTTTAATGTTCTTATCAGAACTAACTAACATAGTCTGGATTGAACTTTCTTTTAATACTTGAGAACCATTTCCTTTTCCTTTATTAAGAAATATTTTTAGAAAAGTAGAATAATCTTCTGCATTAGAAATTAATCCGCCTCCGCCAGAATAAAAATCAAATGTTTCTGTAACACCAAAAGGTATTTCAGCAAAATTCTCTCCTGTTCTGTTATAAACTTTGGTGACTCTGTCATGATCGCTTAGAGGTAGATCATAAGAGGTATCATTCATTCCTAGAGGGTTAAAAATATTCTCTTTCATATAATCTTGAAGGCTCATATCTGAGATCTTTTCTATCAGTACACCTAACCAATCTATACCAATACCGTACTCCCAAGCAGAACCAGGATTAAACAATAATGGGGCATCCAAAAATTCCTTTTTATTGGTCATCATTGAGACAAGTTCACCTCTTCCAACTAGTTTAGTGATATTTTCATTCCACATTTCGTACCCAAAACCTGAACTATGTGAAAGGAGATGACTTATATTGACCGCATTAGTGACTTCCGAATAAATAGGCTGATCGTTTTCATTAAAACCTTCAATAATTTTTTTTGAAGCAACTTCAGGAAAAAATTGTTTAAGTTCGGTATCTAATGATAGTTCTCCTCTCTCTATAAGTTGCATTATGCAAGTTGAGGTAACTGCTTTTGTCATTGAAGCAATTCTGAAAAGAGAGTTATCATCAACAGGTAGTTTTTTTTCAAGATCTAAATAACCAAAATGACCCTTGTACAAAGTATTTTCTTCAGAAGAAACCATGGCTGATAACCCTGGAACTCTTGATGAGGAATCTGCAAGAGCCTGGTCAATATATTGAGAATCTATTTCGATCATTCTAAGATTAAAGGCTTGTAAATTTATCTAGGTGAAAATCTGCATTTCCAAATTGAGAATCTATAACCAATAATCTTTTGAAGAAATGTCCTATTCTAAGCTCTTCAGTCACTCCCATTCCGCCATGAAGTTGAACAGCATTTTCTCCAACGAAAATACCAGATTTACCTATCAGGTGCTTAAGGGCATGGATTGTTCTTTGGGCCATCTTAGGGTCTTGTACAGTTTCCATGGTTGCTCTAAATAACAAGGATTTGCATTGTTCATACTCCATGAACATGTCAACCATCCTGTGTTGTAAGACCTGGAAGTCCGATAATGCATGGTCAAATTGTTCTCTTTGCTGGGTATATTCAACTGTATCTTTATAGAGTACTTCCATGGCTCCAACTGCTTCAGCAGCAAGAGCTAATATTGCATCATTAGCAATAGCTTGTAGGATCTCAAAACCTTCATCCTTTTCACTCACCATATCTTCTTTGGATACTTTTACATTCTCAAATGAAACTTCAGATGCTCTTAACCCGTCAACTGTTGGGAAGTTTTCTCTAACCACTCCATCGGCACTAGAATCTACAATAAATAGAGAAATTCCTTTCTCTTCAGTCTGACCACCGCTGGTTCTTGCTACTACAATTAATTTATTAGCAGATTCAGCATTTAGAACCATAGATTTTTTTCCATTAATGATAAATTCATTGCCTTCTTCTCTAGCCGAAGTGGCAACATCATTTAGATCAAATCTGCTTTGTTCCTCTGCATAAGCTAATGTTATTTGCAGGCTACCATCTATTAAACCTGGAATGAGTTCTTCTTTCAGGTGTGTTGCAGGACTCCTCTTTAAAGCTCCACCACCAAGGACTATATTTGCTAAAAAAGGTTCTAATACAAGACCTTTACCAAATTGTTCCATTAACACTAAGGTATCGATTTGATTCCCTCCAAAGCCTCCTTCTTCTTCTGAAAAGGCCAGCCCCAGCCATCCAAGTTCAGCCATAGAAGACCAATAATCTTTACTGAATCCAGGATCTTCTGAGCTTATTTTAATCCTGTTAGGTAGGTCATAATTTTCCTGTACAAAGCGTTCAACACTTTGTTGTATCATTTTTTGTTCTTCAGATAATTCAAAGTTCATTTTGAGCTACCTTTAGTAAGACCTAGAACTTTTTTTGCAACTATATCTTTTTGAACTTCACTTGCCCCACCATAAATAGTGAAGTAACGGCTATTGAGATACCCTGCAGTTCCACCTTTAGCGAAAGATGGCCCTGCTCCTTTATCTCCCCAAGCAGATGAATATATGCCACTAGCTTCAACAGTTAATTTTTGTATACGCTGTTTTATTTCCGTTCCTTTTAATTTTAAGATAGAAGATTCAGGTCCTGGTTCACCTCCAGCTGCAGCAGAAGCTAAGCTTCTAAGTTCAGTAAATTCTGTAGCTAGTAAATCTATTTCTAACTCTCCTACTTTAGACTTATAGCTTGAATCATCCATCAAATTTCCATTTCCTCGTTGGATTGATCGAGCATTATCTTTAAGTTGCTCTAATTCAACTAAAGATTTTGATAGTCCCGCTAACCCTGTTCTTTCATGTTCTAACAATCCTTTAGCATAAGTCCATCCTTTGCCCTCTTCGCCTATCATATTTTCAACAGGTACTTTTACATCTGTAAAGTGGACAGTGTTAACAGTATGCGATCCTCCTAAAGTAATAATTGGTTTTACCTCTATACCTTCTTGTTTCATTGGAAAAAGTAAGAAAGTAATACCTTGTTGTTTAATTCCTGAATCATCAGTTCTGGTTAGACAAAAAATCCAGTCAGCTACATGAGCTAAGGTGGTCCATATTTTTGAACCATTTACTGTGTAGTACGTGCCATCTTCGGATAAGACTGCTTTTGTTTTTAGGTTTGCTAAATCTGAACCGGCTCCAGGTTCAGAATATCCCTGACACCAATTCACTTTTCTATCTCTTATATCAGGTAAGAATCTTTCTTGTTGTTCTTCATTTCCATAATTCATAAGTATTGGAGCCAACATGCCCAATCCAAACGGCAGATCAAATGGAATATTTGCTTGAGCTGTTTCTTGCTCCCATATGTAGTGTTGTGTAGGAGTCCATCCAGGGCCACCAAACTTTTCTGGCCATTTGGGAACATCCCAACCACCTTTTTCTCTAGCTTTTTCAAACCAGCCTAGTCTCCAGGAAAAATAATCTTCTCCTGATTTTATTTTATTTTCATCGAAAAAAGATCTAACTTCATCCCTAAACGCCAGATCATCACTGCTTAGATTTATATCCATATTTTATTTATTGAAATTATTGAAAATGAGCGTTGATCTTAATATTTTTTTGCTCTAGAAGCTAGAAATATAGTGTATTTCAAGCTGTTTTGAAGTTAATTTTAAGAGATTTTTTTAGACCATAAGATTGCAATTCTTATTAATTTTCTCCTATGATGAGAAGGTTATGGAAGAAAGATTAAAAAGATTTAATGAAGAGTTCTTTGGACCTTCAATGGAGTTCTTTAAACTGAAGTATGAATCAATTGAAAAGGAGACAATAATCTTTTCTTGCGAATTTAATGAGAAGTGTGGCAACCCAATGGGATTTGTTCAGGGAGGTATGATTTCAGCTGCTTTAGATGATGCAACTTCGGCAGCTATGATTTCAGGTTATCAAGAAAAGAAAGCACCTATGACAACTGATTTACATGTTTTATTTCATAGACCTTTAGCCTTAGGAAAAGCCACAATGAAGGTCAACCTTATAAAATTAGGCGCTAGAAGTGCCACATCAGAAGGAAGAATATTTAATCTCGAAGGAAAGCTTGTTGCAACTTTAATGCATACAGCTCAGCCAGTAGATGTAGCATAGAAAAATATAGGAGAAAGTAAAATGAAACCAGTTTGTTTAGTTTTTGGAGCAGGAGCCGGAATTGGTGGCACTGTAGCAGCAAAATTTGCTCAAGAAGGTTACCATTCGTTTTTGTGTAGACGTTCTGATCAGGAAGGTTTGGACAGATTAATTGCAAATATAGAAGAATCTGGCGGATCTGCGTCAGGACAGTTGCTTAATGCAATTGAAGAGAATGCTATCGAAGAAGTAATCCAAAAAGTTGAATCTGATATAGGTCCCATAGAAGTTGTGGTATATAACTTGGGCGCGCAAACAGGCATGAAACTCCTAAGTCAAACTACCTACAAGGAGTTTGAATGGGGTTGGAAAATGGCTAGTTTTGGATTATTTCGTGTAGCAAAAGTTCTTTGCCCTCTGATGGTTGATAGGGGTAAGGGAACTATATTAGTTACATCTGCTACAGCTGCTATGAGAGGTAATGCAACACAACATTCTCATGCTGCTGCAATGGCAGCCAGAAGAATGCTCTGTCAGTCTCTAAATGCAGAGTTCTCATCAAAGGGTATTCACGTTTCCCACATTATTGTAGATGGTGCTGTAGATGCTCCGGATACACTTGGAAAAATGCTAGGACCAGAAATGTATCAGCAATTACGAGAAACTAAAGGCATGGAACATGATGGCTTGTTGTTACCAACGGAGATAGCAAAAACTTACTACCATTTATCTCAGCAACATCGTTCAGCATGGACACATGAACTAGATTTAAGGGCCTTTTCAGACCTCGCATGGTGGAATCATGCCACTATGCTTGATGATGAGAAAGCTTAAATTTTGCTATCTGAATATCATCCTGACCTAAGTCTTGATAATTATCGTCTATTCGCCCTTGAATGTATTCTTTCCAAGTAAATGGCCTGTAATTAGGTTTTGAAAGAGATATTTCAGATAGTGGTTCGATTATAGAATCACTTTTTGGGTTAAAGAAAAAAGGAGTGCTATATCTTGGTTCAGTAGTTCTTTTTAATACTCTATGCAACGCAGCTATATAATTGTCATTTGTCCAAACTTGCATAGCGTCACCTAAATTAACAACTATAGAATCTTTTTCAGGCTCTATATCTATCCATCCAAATTCTTTTGATTTTGCCTGAAGGCCTCCCGTCATATCTTGCAATAGTAAAGTTAGTATTCCAGGATCAGTATGATGATGTAAGGCCATATCCCCAAGTTTGTTTACTTCATTTTTTTCATTAAGATTGAGAGGATCTTCAGTGGGATAATAGTTCAATCTAGCATTACTTGTTCTGGAATCTCCAAAGACTTTTTCATTTTTAGTCAGTCCTAAACAAATCAGTATTAGTTCCAAGGTCTTTTCCGCAACTTGAGAAGATTTAAGAAAAAAGTTTTCCATGGTCTGCTTAAATACTGCTTCCTCAGGCCATTGATTAATATCAGATTCTAATCGTGTTTCCATAAAATCGAATACCTCTTTTAGGTCTCTCTTTTGTTTTGTTAATTCTCTATCAAAAAAACCTAGAGGGATTTGCTCAGATCTTAATAATTTTAATTTCTCTTCTCTATCTTGAGAGAAGAACCATTCAGACATCTTCCACATATCATCTATTTCTTCTTGAATCCCATGATTCTTTAGTAAGAAGAAACCATGATCTCTGCATGCTAAGTCCAGTAGCTTTAATTGCTCGCTATCAGTTGCAGCATTCTGGAGATCAATTAGAGGTACGTTAGGAGTTTGCATGACCAGTGGCTTTTGCAGTAAATTCTATTACCTTTTCAAATGAGTGCATGGCTTGAAGTACATCTAAATCTCTTCTTTGCCCACCAATTATTTGTATCGAGGCAGGAAGACCAGAATCTAATAAAGATATTGGAATAACACCAGCTGGATTTCTGGTCATGTTTATACCCATAGTAAAATCAACCCAAGATGGTGTTTGGGTGCCATTAACAAATCCATCGCCTTCCAACTTAGGAGCATGACCACAAGTAGCTGGGGTAATGATCAAGGGAGACTCATCAAAGAAATTTTGTAATTGATAACCTAACTTGTGACAGGCATCTATAGAGGTCGCATAAGAAGCGCTATCCATTGTAGTACCCATCTCAATAAACAACCTCAGCAGAGGGTCAATTTTTTCAAAATCTTCTGTGCCAATTAAATGTTGTTGCCTTCTAGCACAAGCAGATGCCCAAAATATCATCCATGCATCTACAGGGTTATCATCCCATATTGTTTCTTTTTCAATTATCTCAACACCGGCATCAGCTAGCTTATTAATAGCAGCTTCACATTTAGACAAGATTTCTTTATCAACAGTCGAAAATCCCATAGTAGGTGACCATATTGCAGATTTTGGTAACTCTTCAGTTAACTGCCCTGACCAATCTATGTCTTTTGACTCTAAAGAAAAAATATCTGTTGGATGTGGCCCAACAGTTGCATCTAATGCAAGAGCATTATCTTCGGTAGAATTTGCCATAGGTCCTTTTACAGTCAGCAGACCTGATCCAGGAGGAGTATCCCCGCCTATAGGAATCCTTCCTTGAGAAGTTTTTATTCCTGCCAAACCTCCTAAAGCTGCTGGTATTCTTATTGAGCCACCACCATCAGAACCGGTTCCGAGAGGTATCATGCCTGACGCCAGGGCAGCTGAAGTTCCACCGGATGAGCCACCGGGAGAATATTCAAGATTCCAAGGATTCTTGGTCACTCCAAAAGGAACATTATCTGTTTTTCCTTTATGACCAAATTCTGGTGTATTAGTTTTTCCAAGGATTATGCATCCTTGATCACGCATTCTTTTAACTAGAATAGAATCCTTCTCTGCAATTTTATCTTTAACATGTAATTCAGAGCCAAAAGTTGTTACAAAACCTCTTGCGTCTTCAAGATCTTTCACTCCGATTGGAATTCCAGCGAGCTTCCCAACATTTTCGCCTTTTGAAAGTAGAGAATCTATTCTTTCTGCTTGCGCGAGGGCGTCTTCAGGGTTCACTGCACAAAAAGCATTTATCTCACTGTCAAACTTCTCAATATTATCTAAAGCAGACTGAGTCACTTCTTTGGCAGATATTTTTTTATTTTGAATATTACTGACTAATTCTTTTAATGAATAATCTCTAAAGTCCATATGGTTCTCTCCAATAATTAAAATGATGTTATCATTTTTTAATAATATGACTTCAAATTAATTATGAACTTTGAGCACACACAAAAAACGAAAGAGATAATGGGCCTTGTCTCAAATTTCATTGAGAATAAGGTTAAACCAAATGAGCAAGAATATTCTAATGCCATGATATCTTTCAGGGATTCAGGAAATCCTTGGCAGGTACCGAAGGTTTTATATGAGCTAAAACAAGAAGCAAGAGAGCTAGGTTTGTGGAATTTTTCATTAACTGGAGATTTAGGCTATGGATTAACCAATTTGGAATTCGCACCATTAGCAGAAATGATGGGAGTAGGATGGACATCTGAAGTTTTTAATTCTTCAGCTCCTGATGCTGGGAATATGGAAGTGCTCGATAAATATGGCAGTGACTATCAGAAAGATAAATGGCTGACTCCTTTGCTGTCGGGTGAAATAAGGTCTGCATTTGCTATGACTGAACCAAATGTCGCGTCTTCAGATGCAACAAATATTTCAAGTACTATCAAAAAAGATGGCGATGAGTATGTCATTAATGGAGAAAAGTGGTGGACATCCGGCTACGGAAGGCCTGATTGTAAGTTTATGATTTTTATGGGGGTCTCTAATCCAGATGCTCCAAAGCATCAAAGACAATCACAAATTATCATCCCGAAAGATACTCCAGGTATCACACTCAAGCGAATGCTAACTGTTTACGGTGCAGATCATGCTCCAAATGGTCATGCACATTTAGTCTTTGATAATGTAAGAGTACCTAAAGAAAATATGATTCTAGGGGAGGGAAGGGGCTTTGAAATAGCACAAGGAAGATTGGGGCCTGGAAGAATCCATCACTGCATGAAGATTATCGGAGCTGCGGAACTGGCTCTTGAGTTACTCTGTAAAAGAGCATCCTCACGTAAAGCTTTTGGTAAAGCTATAGCTGAACTAGGTGGTAATTATGATGTTATTGCCAAATGTAGAAATGAAATTGAGATGTGCCGACTTCTTACTTTGAAAGCTGCCTATATGATGGACACTCTTGGCAATAAGAAGGCAAAAAGTGAAATCGCTCAACCCAAAGTAGAGGTGCCAAGTATGGCTGTTAGGGTTATTGAAAGGGCAGTGCAGATTCACGGTGGCGCCGGAGTCTCTCAAGATACACCTTTGGCAAGTCTATACAGTTCTATAAGGTATTTAAGAATTGGAGATGGGCCAGATGAAGTTCATTTAAGAACCATAGCAAAGGAAGAGTTAAGTAAATATTCTGATTAAGAATTTAAGCTTTTATCGATCTTTGTAGATTTAATAGAGAGCATTTTATTAGCAAATTCCATTTCTTTATCTGCGTTTAGCTTGTTAAGCTTAAATTGCTCGGAGTCTTGTGTAGCTATAATTATTCTTCCTGAATCGGTATCAAGCCTAATACTGTCTGTTTTGAAGATTTTATTCTTTTTAGAAATCACAATTGCTTCTAATTCATTATTAAGGTCTTCTGTATGACAGCCTTCTATAAGTTTTTTTAATTCTTTTAATTTCATATGTGTAATTTTACTAGAGATAGTTCATATATGACAGCGTTGTCTTTTATATGAAGTTTGTTGAAAGGTTCTTTATAGTAAACAGATCAACCTCTTTGGTTTTTATATTGTATTTAGGATGATTAATACCTGCATAGAGCATTTTCTGATTCACAAGATCTTCAATCATCAACCTGTCAAGCTTGAAAATTAATTCTTCTTCAGAAGAATTATCATTCTTCTTTTCTCCATAGACTCTTAAGTTTTCTCCAATTTGTATCCATACCTTATTTTCTATTTCAGAGAAATTTAAATATATGGTCTTAGAGTTTTTTGAGTCAGTATCATGAAAAAGTAATTTTGCAGTAAGAATATCTTTTGAATCTTGAGACAAAGATGAATCTTTAAAAGAGAGAGATACTCTCTCTCCAATATGGATTAGCCAGTCTTTAGAATTCTCAATATTACTAGACATATCTATAAGCTTTAATTAATGGTTGTTTATTTAGGCGGGCAATGTAATTTTACTATTATTTCATCATTAACACTATCTGTTACTCACATCGAGTCTAGTTTTCTTATTATTTTTTGCTAAAATTGAGGCACTGCAAAGGGGTGGCTTTAGCCTGAGATCATTGAAACTCTTTGAACCTGATCCATACAATAATGGCGGAGGAATTGCATGCTAAAACGTATATTTTTATTTTCTTTTTTATTCTTTTTTCAATTTTCTATTCAATCTAAAGTTATTGAAGAAATTGTAGTTATTGGAGATTGGCGAGATACAACCCTAAAAGATGCTGATAGTAGTCTGGTTTTGATAACTGATGAGGATATAAGAAAAAATCAATACAAACATTTTGAAGAAATTACTTATTCAGTCCCTAATCTTAATTTTGCTGCAAGTGACTCCAGGCCAAGATACTTTCAGATAAGAGGAATAGGCGAACGCTCAGGATACGAAGGCACTCCAAACTCTTCAGTTGGTTTCTTAATCGATGATATAGATTTTTCTGGTCAGGGTGGCATTGCTTCAACATATGATATCGATCAAGTTGAAGTTTATAGAGGTCCTCAAGGTTCAAGAATGGGAGCAAATGCTCTTGCCGGAATGGTTTACATCAAGACAAAAGATCCAGAGAGTTTTTTTGATGCTAGTGGAGTTATAACTTATGGAGATTATGGCAGGAGAGATCTAGGCGCCTTAATCAATATCCCTTTAAGTGAAACCATCAGATCTAGATTGAGTATAAAAAGAGAAGATTTTGATGGTTTTAGGAAGAATTTATTTCTTGGCAGATCAGATACCTCAAGGAAAGATGAAGAGTCTATTCGATTCAAAACCAAATGGTCCATCAATACGAATTCTTCTTTAGATTTAGTTTACTTTAATAACAATTTTAATGACCCCGCTGATATCTGGACCATTGATAACTCACTAAATACACTCTCAGACAGGCCGGGTATGGACTCTCAGGATTCACGTGCCCTTGGAATCAATTATCAATATGAAAATACTTTTAACACTTTTAAGGTTCTCTATTCTAAGACCGATACCGATGTGGTCTTTAGTTATGACGCTGACTGGGGCAATACTGCATCACATGATCCTTATGTTTATGACTATTTTTCTGAAACCATAAGGGATAGAGAAACATCAAATTTAGAGTTTAGAATATTATCTAATTCTTCTTTGGATCGAAGATTTAATTGGATATTAGGGTTTTCTTTGTATGAAGTTGATGAATCAAATAATAAGAAAGATGACGGAGCTTACGGAGATCCATTTGATGGATATGGAACTTTTTACAGTGAATCTTTTTTCTCCAGTAACTATTCATCTGAGAGCAAATCTCTTTTCGGAAATATTGATTACTCATTTAATGAAAAAGTAACACTATCGATTGGTATGAGGAGGGAAGATTGGAATGCAGATTATTATGACTCTAATAAGGAATTATTTCTACCTGATGATTTGATGAATGGAGGTAAAATTTCGCTTACAAATAAACTAACCAGGGATTCAAGAACCTATCTAAGTATTGCAAAAGGTTATAAACAGGGAGGTTTTAATTTAGGAACCGGTTTCAATAATTCTAATCTAGTAAGAGCTATTTCTTTTTTCCCAGAATACCTTACAAATTATGAATTTGGATTTAATCGATATTTTAAATCTCAAGAAACTTATATTGATTTAGTTCTTTTCTACTCTGACAGAAAAGACCAACAAGTTCTTTCATCTATCCAAGTTGATCCACAAGACCCTAATACATTTTTATTTCTTACTAGCAATGCTGCAGAAGGTGTTAATTATGGAGCGGAGGTGAGTATAAACTCGGATATTTCAGATACTTTAAACGCTTATCTAAATTTAGGTTTATTAAAAACGGAAATAAGGAATTATTCATCAAGACCAGATTTAGAAGGCAGGGAGCAAGCCCATGCACCAAGTTATAGTTTTTCAGTTGGTTTAGGTTGGGAAATATCTAATAATCTAGAATTATTGATTAATCTTTCAGGAAAGAATGATTTCTATTATTCAGATTCTCACGACAATACTTCAGATGACTATATTTTGACCAACATTAATTTTATTTACGAAGAAGATAATATAAACCTTAATTTCTGGGTCAGAAATTTATTTGATAAATACTATTCACTTAGAGGGTTTTATTTTGGAAATGAGCCTCCTAACTTTGAAGACACTTTGTATGAACGTCATGGAGATCCTCGTAATTATGGCATATCACTTACTTATAATTTCTAAATGATATCTATTGAAAGTCTTGCAGTCTTCTTGGCAATTCTTTACCTGTTACTGGCAGTTAAGCAAAATATTTTTTGCTGGCTAGCTGCCATCTTGAGTGCAACTCTATATTTTTCTGTTATGTACTCAGCTGGATTATATATGGAGGCTTACTTACAAATATTTTATGTGGGTATGGCAGTCTATGGATGGTCTCAATGGAACTCTGCAGAAAAACCTCTATTGGTAAGAAGTTGGAGTAAAACTAATCATTTAAAAGCAATAGGGCTAATTTTATTCTTAACCTTACTATCAGGGTATTTATTAGAAACTTATACCGAAGCTGCATTACCATTTTTTGATGCTCTAACCACCTGGGGCGCAGTTGTAGCTACCTATATGGTAGCTAAGAAATTAATAGAAAATTGGATCTATTGGTTCGTTGTAGATTTGATCTCTGTATTCCTTTTTTTAAATAGAGATTTATATTTAACTGCTGGTTTATTTATTGTCTATTTAATTATTATAGTTTTTGGCTACAAGACATGGAAAAAATCAATGATAGAAAATAAAAACGGAGCTGCTGATAGTAATCGGCAACTCCGTTAATAGTTTTATTTACTAAACTAAATCTGCTGTCATAACTTTATTCCAAGCTGAGATAAAGTCTGAAACAAACTTGTCATTAGCATCTGAACTGGCGTAAACCTCTGCTATGGCTCTTAGCTGTGAGTTAGATCCAAAAACTAGATCAGATCTAGAAGCTGTTCTAACTTTTTCACCAGTAGATCTGTCTACAGCTTCGTAAGAATTTCCAGTTCCATTCGGTTTCCACTGAACAGACATATCCAACAAAGTATCAAAGAAATCATTAGACAGTTCATTAGGATTGTCCGTAAAGATTCCTAGGCCATCATTGCTTATTCCTAGGGTTCTCATGCCACCTAATAGTACAGTCATTTCAGGAGCTGTTAACCCAAGCAGTTGTGCTTTATCCAACATCATTTCCTCTGAAGGAATATTAGTTCCTGATTTATGATAATTTCTGAAGGCATCAGAAACAGGCTCTAGAACTGCGAAAGATTCTGCATCAGTTTGTTCTTCTGAGGCATCACCTCTTCCAGGCACAAAAGGCACATCTGACCCAGACGCTTTTTCTATACCAACATTTCCAGCAAGAACAATAACATCTGCCAAAGATGCACCACTTTCATTAGCGATATCTGCAAGTACACCCAATACTTTAGAAAGCTGATCTGGTTTATTTGCTTCCCAATCTTTCTGAGGTGCCAGTCTGATTCTAGAACCATTAGCGCCACCTCTCATATCAGAGCCTCTGTATGTAGAAGCACTTGCCCAAGCAGTTTCAACCATTTCTTGTATGGATAATCCACTCTCAGCAATTTTTCCTTTTACGCCTTGAACATCATAATCGGTATTGCCTGCGGGAACAGGATCTTGCCATATCAGCTCCTCTTCAGGAACTTCTGGACCTAGATACCTGGCTTTTGGTCCCATATCTCTATGGAGCAATTTGAACCAAGCTCTAGCAAAAGCATCAGCAAATTCTTCGGGATTTTCATGAAAACGTTTCGATATATCTCTATAGATTGGGTCTTCTCTGAGAGCAATATCTGCTGTAGTCATCATGGTAGGAACCTTTTTTGAGGCATCTTCAGCGTCAGGTGCCATATCTTCCTCTGTTTGACCAACAGCATGCCAAACTATCGCTCCTGCAGGTGTAGTCACTTGCTCCCATTCATATCCAAATAAAAGATCGAAATAACCATTATCCCACTGAGTTGGATTCGATGTCCAAGCACCTTCGAAGCCACTTGTGATGGTATCGCTTCCTTTTCCTGAAGCAAAACTACTGGTCCAACCAAAGCCCATTTCTTCTATGGAGGCTCCTTCTGGTTCAGCGCCAACATTATCATCAGGGCCAGCACCATGACCTTTTCCGAAGGTATGTCCTCCGGCAACAAGAGCAACAGTCTCCTCATCATTCATGGCCATTCTTCCAAAAGTTTCACGAATATCTCTACCGCTAGCAACAGGATCAGGATTGCCATCAGGGCCTTGAGGGTTCACATATATCAAACCCATCTGGACGGCTCCAAGTGGATTAGCTAATTCTCTTTCTCCGCTGTATCTTTCGTTGGTAAGCCATTCTGTTTCTGCACCCCAATTTATATCTTCTTCAGGTGCCCAGATATCTGGTCTTCCTCCACCAAAACCAAAAGTTTTACCTCCCATTGATTCTATTGCTACATTTCCAGCTAAGATTAATAGGTCTGCCCAGCTTATATTCTTTCCATATTTTTGCTTGATAGGCCATAGAAGTCTTCTGGCTTTATCTAAATTTCCATTATCCGGCCAACTATTTAAAGGTGCGAATCGTTGAGCGCCAGTTCCACCGCCACCACGACCATCACCAATCCTATAAGTACCTGCAGCGTGCCAAGTCATACGTATGAAAAAACCTCCATAATGACCAAAATCAGCTGGCCACCATTCTTGAGAGTCTGTCATAAGATCTGTTAGATCTTTTTTTAACGCATCATAATCCAGCTCTTTAAAAGCTTTTGCGTAGTCAAAATCTTCATCCATTGGATCAGATTTTTTATCATGCTGGTGTAATAAACTTAAATTAAGTTGATTTGGCCACCAGTCTTTATTTGAGGTTCCGGTATTACTATTACTGGATAATGATCCATGAATTACCGGACATTTATTTTCTTCATTATTGCTCATTAATATGCCCTTTAATTAATAAAAAACGGAGGTGCGCAGTACTGAAATCATAGTGTATTTTCTCTTTCTAGTCTATAAGACTAAGTCTAACTTGCTGGATGTTTACGATATAAAAAATTTTTACAAAGCTTCATGAGATTATGCAATTTATGTGAGAGAATAATCGTATTAAAGGAGTAGATTATGGCAAAAGCTTTATATCCAGGAACATTTGATCCTATAACTTTAGGGCATATAGATATAATTGAAAGAGCATTACATCTTTTTGATGAAGTTACTATTGCAATAGCAACAAGCGCCTCAAAAAAACCTATTTTTACACTCGAGGAAAGAATAGAACACGTAGAAAAAATATTTGAGGGTAATAAAAATGTTAAGGCCATAGGTTTTACAGGATTGGTTGTGGATCTTGCTAGAGAACAAGAGTCTAATATTTTAATTAGAGGTTTAAGAGCTGTATCTGATTTTGAATATGAATTTCAACTTGCCAATATGAATAGAGCTATGTCACCAGATCTAGAAAGTATATTTCTTACTCCTAAGGCAAAGTTTTCGTTTCTATCTTCTACTCTTGTGAGAGAAATAGCTTCTATGGGTGGAGAAATTGATTCGTTTGTTGATCCGATAGTAAAAGAAGCTTTGCAAAAGAGATTTAAAAACTAGACTGACATAAAGGGCAGTACGCACTAGCTCTTTGACCTATTCTTTGACCTTTAATGATTGTTTGACATTCATAACATTCTTTTCCTTCTCTACCATACACTTTCAGGCTTTGCTTAAAGTACCCTGGAGTATTATTACCGCTTACAAAATCTCTTAAAGTAGTACCTCCATCTTTGATTGATCTCCTAAGAATAGTCACTATCTCTTTAGCGAGAAGATCATATTTTTTTCTTGGTACTTTACCTGCTTTGGATGACGGTCTAATTGCAGCTGCAAATAATGCTTCTGTCGCATAAATATTTCCCACACCTACAACTACTTTAGAATTCATTATGAAGTTCTTTATAGGAACTTTTCTTTTTCTGGAGTTATGAAAGAGATAGTCTCCACTAAAATAATTACCCAATGGTTCTGGGCCTAAATCCTTAAGAAGAAAATGTGTTTCCACATCTTTAGTCCATAAAAAGCATCCAAATCTTCTGGGATCACAGTATCTAAGTATAGTCCCATCCACAAAACAAACATCTATATGATCGTGCTTTTTAAGATCTTCCTTTTTCGCAATTCTTAAACTACCTGACATCCCAAGATGAATGATTAAATGTTCATTACAACTTTCGAGTAATAGATATTTCCCTCTTCGGGTTATATTTGAGAATGTTCTTCCTAGTAACTTCTTTTGAATCAGTTTTGTCGGTACCGTCCATCTCAATGAGCTCTGTCTTATAACAACAGAAGATATTTTTTTATTTAGTATAAATGGCTCAATTCCTCGTAGGGTCGTCTCTACTTCTGGTAACTCTGGCATTTCTGATTTACTTAATTTGTTTTCAGGAGTCTTTAGAGAATTTCATAGAGTAAGTTTAAATGTATAGAGTTTAGATATAAAGTAGGATGAAATTTGGTCTTACTATATTAAGTCTTAGGAGCATTTTGCATGAAATCAACTAAACACTTGCTAGATCGTGAACTACAAGTAATGGCAGAAGCGCCAATTATTTCAAAAATAACTGATGAGAATCTAGCCGTCGTGAGACAAACTCTTCATGATTTAAGGCCATCACTTGCAAATGCAGAGTCTTATGATGTTAAAAGAGCAGAGGTATTTGTTTCTTTAGATGGTGGGCCTGATGTGCGTTGTCTTCTTTATACGCCCAATCACAAAGAGGATTCTTTAAAGTCAGGTTATGTTCATATTCATGGAGGTGGATATATTATTGGTTCACCTGAGGGATCGGATCTGCAAAACTTATTATTAGCTTCTGAATTAGGTGTTGTAATTATCTCTGTTGATTATCGTCTTGCTCCAGAGTGGCCCATACCAGCCCCTTTAGATGATTGCTATACAGCACTTGGATGGTTACATGAAAACTCAGAAACTCTGGGGATTGATCGCGAAAGAATAGGGATAGGTGGAGAAAGCGCTGGAGGTGGTTTGGCAGCAGCTTTAGCCATCAAAGCAAGAGACGAAGGTATTTATAAAGTATGCTGGCAATCACTTACATATCCTATGCTAGATGACAGGACAGGGACTGATGAATTTCCTGGAGATCCTTTAGTTGGTGAATTTGTTTGGACAAGAGAATTTAACCAATATGCATGGAATTGTTATCTCGCTGATGCTGATAGGGTGGCGCCACAGGTGCCTGGTAGATTGGAAGATTTTAATGGGTTACCACCAACTTGGATGTTTACAGCCTCTCTTGATCTTTTTAGAGATGAAAACATAGATTATGCACAGAATTTAATGAGTGCTGGGGTGTCTTGTGAATTAGTTGTTTATCCAGGAGCATGTCATGCTTTTCAGCGCATTGAAAATTCTGAGTTAGCAAAGCGTTATCAAGATGACTTCAAAGCTTCTCTAAAGAGAGGATTAAGTAGTAAGTAATTATTTAAGTTAAATCCTTGGTTTATTGCACTAAGTCAGTAACTTCTTTTCCCTCAATGAAATTAATCATAATTTGAGCTAATTCAGGACCAACTTCTTCTTGAACAAAATGTCCTGCTCCACCTAAAGTAATTACTGTTGGTTTTGGGATACGATTTAAAAAATCGTCTTTCATCCTAATGGTTATTCTTTCTTCCCCTCCAAAAGCCACAAGAAAAGGTTTATCCCATTTTTCATAAACCTCTTTCCAATATTTCTCATTTTCATTGAGTTGAGTAGGTATCAAGTAAGGCCAAACATGAGCTCCGGCTTTATATTTACCGGAAGGATAGGGTGCCTCATAAGCTCTTTTTTCTCCCTCAGATAGATTTAAACCTCCAAAGGTTTCTATAATTCCTACTATGTCCATATTTTCAGAATAGTAAGAGTGCGCTATCCATTTAGTAAACATTGAAATGCCATCACTATTTGATGGACTCTCAGAATTAAGCGCTTCTTGAGCAGCAGTTTTAAGCTCTTCAAAAGTTATTGGTCCATTCCACCAAACAGTAAGTTCCACCATACGCTGAGTTAACCATGCTCTAATACCTTCTCCTGCAACCATGCCGGTATTTGAAACAATCACTTGAGAAAATCTATCTGGCATTTCTGCAACAACTCTTAGGCCAACAAGCCCGCCCCAGTCCTGTCCAAAGTGAGTAGCATTTCTTAAATCAAGTCGTTCAACAAGTTCTTTCATTACTTCCACATGATGTCTATAACTATAGTCGTATTTAGATTCAAATTTATCTGATTTTCCAAAGCCAACCATATCAGGCACTACCACTCTATAACCAGCTTCTGTCAAAACAGGTACCATTTTTCTAAATAGATAACTCCAAGTAGGCTCGCCATGAAAGAGAATTATAGGGTCTGCATTTCTTGGACCTTCATCAAGATAGTGGATTCTAAGACCATCAATCATCATATAGTTAGGTTTAAAAGGATAGTTTTCTAGATTTTCAAACCTATCATCAGGCGTTCTAAGAACACCTTCTTTCACTTCATTAGAAAAGGAAAGGATACTGAAGAAAGAAATAGTTAAGAAAGTTAAGATCTTTATTTTATTGGTCATTTTCTCTCCAAATAACTCTAATTGAAGCGACGGCTACTTCTCCCGCAACCACTTCTAGTTATTTCATTTGACTACTAATTTTCATAAGATCATTAGGATTCAATGAGCCAACAGATGCTTTAAGTCTTAGCATAGAAATAATGTATTCGTATCTAGAACTGGCGTAGTCCCTTTGAGCTTGAAAAAGTCTTTTTTGTGCATCGAGTAAATCCACAGTATTCCTTGTTCCAACTTCATACCCTACTTGAGTTGCTTCTAAGGCAGATTCAGCAGAAGCAAGGGCTTGTTTTCTTGCAGTGACATTAGCTACTTGTGTTTGAACACCAAAATGGTTCGATCTGACATCTTTGATTGTTGATCTTTCAGTATAAATAGCCTGTTCTTTGGACCTATCATAATTAGCATATGCCTGCCTTCTTGCAGAACTTATGGCTCCTCCAGCATATAAAGGTAAAGTGAATTGTATTGAATATTGTCTCGTATCTTGTTCGATACCAAATAAGGGGTTTTGTATAAACCCACCAAACTTTCCCTGTTTAGAAGTACTTTGTGAAATTCTTCCTACTAGGTCGATCTGGGGAAGATGATTTGAGGCAGATCCTCTTGCTGCAGCTTGAGCTGCATCCCTTTGAAGCTTTGCAGATTTTAATTGATAGTTATTTTGTAAACCTAAGGATACCCAACTCTCCCTATCAAGAGGGTCCGGTAAAGAGATTTCAAATTCATCTATTAAGGGAGAAAGAAGTTTTATATCCCTACCCACAATAGATGTTAGTGTTTCTTGAGCTGAATCAAGTTGAGCTTCCCGAGCAATTCGAGATACTACAGTAAGATCAAAAGCAGCTTGTGTTTCTTGCACTTCAGTAATGGCTGCAAGGCCAACATCAAATCTTTTCTTAGCTAAATCTTTTTGTCTTCCTATTGCTTTTTCTTCTGCTTTTGCAGCATTGAGGCTATCAATAGAGTTTAAAACATTGAAATAAGCTGAAGCCACTCTGATCATGGTTTCTTGTTGTTGATAAGCAAATTCTGCAGCAGCAGCTTCTGATAAGGCATTGCCTCTCTCAAATTGGAACCACTTATCTAGCCTAAAAATAGGTTGATTTAAGTTTGCAAGGTAGGAATTGGAGTTATATTGATCCTGTAGCTGCTCCTCAACTCTATATTCATTCCAGTTTGTACTTCCAGATATACTTAGAGATGGCAAAAGACCAGCAATTCCTTGGTTTTTGTTTTCTTTCCCTGCTCTATAAGTTGCTTCGGCTGCCCTTAATAAGGGATCATTTTTAAGTGCCAACTCATACACGTCAGCAAGATTTTCAGCTTTAACTGTGCTACTTATTGTCATAGACAACAGGCTAAGCAATAGAATAAATTTATTTGATAAGCGCATATTTTTTAATTTAAGGTGTATTAGTCTACTATAACACCTCTTTGATTCGCAACAAAATTAATTCTTAGCCTATAATGGTGTTTTAATTAAGGAGAAAAAATGACAATACAAGTTGGTGATACTTTACCTTCAATAAACCTTACTACTATGACTGATGAGGGTCCAAAACCCGTTTCTATGGCTGAGATTTCTTCGGGAAAGAAAGTAGTATTATTTGCTGTTCCTGGTGCTTTTACCCCTACATGCAGTGTTCAGCATCTACCTGGATTTCTAGAAAAAAATAGTGATTTAAAAGAAAAAGGCGTTGATGTTATTGCGTGTGTATCAGTGAATGACCCATTTGTTATGAAGGCTTGGGGTGAAGATAGAAGTGTTGGAGATGATGTAATGATGTTATCGGATGGAAACGGCGAGTTTACGGCTGCTATAGGCTTAGAGATGGATGGCAGTGGATTCGGTCTTGGCACTAGGTCTCAAAGATATGCAATGATTATTGATGATGGTGTTGTTTCAGCATTAAATGTTGAACCTGGTCCTGGTCTAGATGTCAGCTCAGCTGAGACAATACTGGGGCTGCTGTAAAAAAATGCCAAAGCCCATTTATGATATCGGTCAGATTTGTGAACTTGATAAATGGGAGACTTTTATCAATGGTCAGCCTTTTGATATTTTTAAAAGACTTCGTGAGGAAGCCCCAATCTATTGGCACGAAGAAAGTTTAGATTTTGAGCCTGGTTTTTGGGCCTTAACTAAGCATGAAGATATCGTAAGGGTCTCTAAAGATCCCATGACTTTTTCTTCTGCTGTCGGAGGTCATTTGATGTCAATGGGTGATCCTGAAGTTGTAGATCCTTCTGCTGTAGCAGCGATTATAGGAAATATGATTGGTATGGATCCGCCTGATCATCAGGTTTATAGAAAAATGGTAGCTCCAAGCTTTACTCCAAAGGCCATTAGAAGCTTAGAAATAGATATGAGAGCTAAAGTGAGAGAACTTCTTGAAAATGTAGAAGGCAAAGGAGAGTTCAACTTCGTTACAGAAATAGCAGAGCAATTACCTTTATGGGTACTCTGCGAAATGATGGGTATTCCGGAATCTGAAAGACCTAAAATAAGAGATTTAGTTAATAACCTCACTGATGCATCCATACAACAAGACCCTAACAACTCTTTCCAAATATGGGTCAATTATATGGAACTATTCAAGATGGGTAGAGACATGATTGAAGAGAGAAGAAAAAACCCAACTGATGATCTTATGAGTGTGGTTGCTAATACTAAAATAGAAGGTTCAGAACTTCCTCCAGAGCTGCTTGATGGTTTTTTTCTTCTAATGGTAATTGCGGGAAATGAAACTACAAGAAACACACTAACAGGAGGGCTCATGGCTTTAACTGAGAACCCTGAAGAAAGAGAGAAACTTTTGAATGAACCTTCGTTAATTTCCAATGCTACTGATGAAATGTTGAGATGGGTCACTTCCGTGATCTACTTTAGAAGAACTGCAACTAAAGATACAAAAATTAGAGGTCAGAATATTAAAGCAGGGGATAAGGTTGTCATGTGGTATGGTTCTGCGAATCGAGATGAAGATGTATTTACTGATGGTCACTTATTTAGAGTAGAAAGAGAGAACGCAAAGAAGCATCTGGCATTTGGGGCTGGTGAGCATCTTTGCTTAGGGAATAGGTTGGGACATATGCAGATTAGGGTATTGTTTGAAGAGCTTTTGTCTCGTTATCCTAATATTCATTATGTAGCAGAGCCAACCAGGATACCTTCGAATTTCTTAGCCGGGATTTCTGAGTTAAAAGTAAATTTATAAAAATGATCTCTCAAGGCGACGATTTCCCCATTCATCAACTACCCACACCAGTTGCCGAAGTCGGCACAGAGAGAAATTTTTACGATCGTTACTTTTTCAATGGCTACAACGAAGATGGAAGTATATTCTTCGGAGCCGCATTCTGTGTTTATCCTAATTTGAATATAAAAGATGGGAGTTTTATTTTAGTCCTCAATGGTGTTCAACATAATTTTAGATATTCTGATGTTCTTAATCACGAACGAATGGAAACAGGTGTTGGCTGTTTAAAGATAGAAATAATTCAACCCTTAAAAAAGCTCAGAATTATTGTTGAGGACAACGAGAAAGACATTTCTGTTGATATTTCTTTCACTGGACGCTTTGAGCCAATGGAAGAACCAAGAATGACTTTAAAAAATGGCCCCAGGATCTACATGGACTCCACACGCATGACTCAACACGGAAACTGGATTGGAAATATAAAGTTTAAGGATGTGGCTATCGACCTTTCTCAAGATAATTATTTAGGTACTCGTGATAGATCATGGGGTATAAGGCCTGTTGGTGCTCAAGATACTCAGATTGTGCCTCCGTTGAAATTACCGCAATTTTATTGGTTATGGGCTCCAGCTAATTTCCTTGATCAATCTTCACATTTATATTTTGTGGATGATGAGTCAGGTTACGCAACTCATAGCCACTGTGTTCAGCAAGGAACTGATCATAGCGTTAAGTTACACGAATTAAAAAAAGAAATAGAATACAAAAAGGGTTCAAGACGAATAACAAAGGCTAAATTCTTTGCCGTGAAAGAGGATGGCACAAAAGTATCTTGGTCCCTAACTCCAAAATATCATATTTACATGTGTGGACTGGGATATATGCATCCTGAATGGGGTCATGGTCAGTTTCATGGAGAGAATCAATCTCTTTACGACTTTTATGATTTAAAGGAAGATCCTCACGATCCCCCTTTTCTTCACATACAGGCTATTTGTGATTTCGAAATGAAAGAACATGGCTCATCTAAAAAAGGAATAGGCGCTTTAGAGCAACTATTAATAGGTCCACATCATACTAGTGGTTTTGAGGCGTTATTAGACGGACAGGCTGATGTCTGAAGAACTCTCCTCTTTGTTTCTTAATTATTATTCCAATTTTACAAATAAAGAATTTTCGCTAGTTAATTTAGAAAGAATTTTTGGAGGAGCAAGCCGAGAAACTTATAGAATAAAAGTTAAGGATAATTCCGATAATGAAGAAAAGTTAATACTGAGACTCTCTCAAGACAGCTCTTTGATAGAGACTGAACAGAGAACTGAGTACTTAGCTTATTCTGCTTTTCAGGATTCAAAGGTTCCAGTCCCAATTCTGATTGACATGTCTGAAGATAATACTCAATTAGGTGCCTCATTTATGTTGATGAGGGAGCTAGAAGGAGAGGCTGCCAGCCCTTTTACTCCAAATATTTATTCACCCTATGAGGAAGATTTAGGAAATCAGTTTTGGTCAATCTTGGGAGAGATAGCAAAAAAAGAAATAGATTCTGAAATCTTTAAAATCTTTTCTAAAGATTTTAAGCAACCTTGCTGGAAAAATGAATTAGATAAATGGGTTAAGGTGATACATGAAGACTCTATAGGAGTAGAGCCCATCCTAGAGTCAGGTATAAGATATTTATATCGAAACCCACCTAATGAAAATAAAAGAATAAGTATGGTGCATGGAGATTATAGAAGTGGAAACTTCTTGTACTTGAAGGAAAAAGTTACAGGAGTTTTGGATTGGGAGATGGCTCATTTAGGAGATCCTCTTGAAGATTTAGGTTGGGCACTATCACCAATTTGGAGCTGGCAAGACAAAGAACGTCCTGCATACTTAATAAAGAGAGATGAGGCTATCAGAGTATGGAAAACATCAAGTGAAATTGATCTTGATGAAAAAGATTTAGAGTGGTGGGAACTATTTGCTGCTGTAAAAGGGATGGCAATTTGGATTTCAGCAGGAAACGAATTTAAATCAGGTAAGAATATAGATCCAATAAATTTATTTTCTGCATGGATACCTGGAGATATTCATTTAGAAGTTATTTTAGATATTTTAGAAAGTAATATATGAAACCCGATATAAATATAGCTCTTCTTAATGCTGCCCAAGAAATCATAAATAGATTTAGTCCCCTTATCGATGATGAATATGAGAAATCTCGTTTAGGTTCTTGGGGTGCTCTTATATTAATTTCAGCAATGAAGTTTAATGATGCGTCTTCATCATTACAAAAAGAGAATATAGAAATAATAGATTGGCTTTTGGTAAATTCTAGATTGAATGATAAAGATATTGAGAGTTATAGACCTTCAAACACTGAAAAAGGTATTGACCAATTAGACCAAGAAAATCAGGCATTAAGAGCTTTGTTAGATAAGGAAGTAGAGTACTTTGAGGAGAGGGGAGATAATAATTTACTAGAGAGTGTCTTTTGTTTATTTAGGTCAATGCATCATAGACGTAAGATTAGTGACCTTATAGGTTTATTGCAGCAGCCTGAATCTTAACTGGCCCACTGAACGAAAGATACAAAACCATAAGCCCCTAAAAACATTGGAGCCAAGTAGAGAGTTGGTAATATCACCTCTGATACTTTTTTAGCTGTTTTTTCTATTTTTTTCATTTAATTTTATGTTGAATATTTCAATTGAGTAAATAATATCATTTAAAATAATATAAGTATATAATTTTAGTGAATATTATGTGAAATAGTTGTGAAATGGCAGTTATTTTGCGTTTGAAATAAAAAATTCTACTATAGCTATGCCATTTTCACCTCTAATTGAATATAACAAATAGTTCTTATCATCTTCAATAAAGATTGCAGGATCTCTCAATTGATTAGCAGGAATATTAATGGCACTAGCTACAGACTTATATAAAGGCAGAGAAGCACCTTCCCATTCTTTTTCAGGCTTTAGAACTTCTAATGACTTTGAGGTTTCCCATGAAGATGAAGGTAAAGTAAGGTCTATAGTTGTAAGTAAAATACGTTCAGGCTTATCCCCCTTTCTAGTGTAAAAAATAAGTAGTTTATCGTCATGTACCATTACTGCACTATGTCTAGTGTCTTCATCCATGATTTGATTCACTATAGTAAAATCTTCTAGATCTCCAGAATTCTTGTAAATAACACCAGGCATTGAAATGGCGTAGTCCACGCCTTTATAGGAAAATTTTCTAAAGTAAGGCCATCCAACTATTTTTTTTCTAGCTAAAAAATTAATACCATCATTTGATACAGCTACTCTAGTTTTTTGAAGACCAAATTCATCAAGCCCATGATAGTACATGACAATTCTTTGATTAATTTCATCTACATGAACATCAGGAGAAGCAATATGTGGATAAGTCAGATCATCTATCTTTTTAGGTATATGGTCAATATGATCTTTATGGGCATCTCTATCTCCAAGTTCATTTACATTAAAATCGTCAGGTATCTCAGGTCTTTGAGTTAAAAAATGCGAATCCTTAAGTTGTAACGTACCTCCAGTATATATTTTCCAGGGACCCTTAAGGTTTTCTGCAAATGCTAGTTTTATTCTATCTCCCTTGTGGTCTGCAAAGTATAAGTAGTATTTTCCAAGTGGACTTTTAATCCAAGCAGGAGCTTTGATTAGAGATGGGCCATTGATATTAGATCCAATCTCCTCTTCCAGAAAAGGAGGTATTATTGGCTCGTCTATAAAACGAGATATTTTTATTTTCACTTCAGTCTCTTTTGCATTGCAACTCAATAGTAATCCCAAGATTAATGATATGAAATAATTCTTCATAATTAGATTTTATTTAATTTCAAGTCCCGCACTTCGTATAGCACAGGTTATAATAAGATAAAACCAGATGGCTAGAGAATATACTGCAAAGTCGATTGAAGTCCTTTCAGGGCTCGATCCGGTCAAGAAAAGGCCGGGTATGTATACGGAAACATCACGGCCAAATCACTTAGCCCTAGAAGTAATCGACAATAGCATTGATGAAGCCCTCGGAGGGTTCGCGTCTAAGATAGATGTATGTTTGCTTAAGGATGGTTCATTAAGTGTTGAAGATGATGGCAGGGGTATGCCAGTTGATATTCATCCTGATGAAGGAATACCGGCAGTTGAATTAATATTTACTAGACTGCATGCCGGAGCTAAATTCTCTAATGAAGATTATAAATTCTCTGGAGGCTTACACGGCGTAGGAGTCTCAGTTGTAAATGCTTTATCACTTCATCTGGAAGCTGAGATCAAAAGAGATGGTAAGAAGTATGCCATTAGATTTGAAGAAAGTGAAAAGAAGATAGATCTGAAGCCCATAGATACCGTAGGACAAAAAAATACAGGGACCAAGGTAACTTTTCTAGCTGATCCTCAGTATTTTGACAACGCAAAAATATCTGTATCGCAACTTACTGCAGCTTTAAAAGCTAAAGCAGTACTTTCTCCTGGTTTAAAGATATCCTTTTCTGATGAAAACACTGGCAATTCTGAGACTTGGTGCTTTGTCGAAGGATTAGCGTCTTATCTCGCTGCTTCAAATGTTGGGGGTGAAGTCGTCCCTTCAAATCCCTTTGAAGGGGAGTATCTTTCTGAGGATGGTGGATTGACTTGGGCCCTGCAATGGGTGCAAGGAATCGCTGATCCTATATCTGAGAGTTATGTAAATCTCATACCAACCTCTCAAGGTGGAACACATGTAAATGGAACCAGGTCAGGACTCACCGAAGCTTTAAAAGAATTTTGTGATTTTAGGAATTTAATACCAAGAGGCGTCAAATTAACTGCAGATGATATTTGGCTCAACTGTAGTTCAATAATTTCTGCCAAAGTAAAAGATCCTCAGTTTACTGGTCAGACAAAAGAACGATTATCCTCGAAAGAATTTACAAATATATCATCTCAAATCATCAAAGACTCTTTTAGTCTCTGGCTTAATCAGCATACTGAAGAAGGAGAGCTAATTGCTGAAATTTGTATTGCTAATGCTCAGGCAAGGCAAAAGAGCAATAAAAAAGTTGATAGAAAGAAAATTATTTCTGGACCGGCATTGCCAGGCAAGCTAACAGACTGCACTAATGATGATCCAGAAAAGGGTGAGCTTTTTTTAGTTGAGGGGGAGTCAGCCGGAGGCTCAGCAAAGAGAGCAAGAGACAGAACATTTCAAGCGATTCTCCCACTTAAGGGGAAGATTATGAATACTTGGGAGGTGGATGTTAGCGAAGTTTTGGCTTCTCAAGAAGTAAGTAATATAGCTATTGCACTGGGTGTAGAACCAGGCAGTAATGATTTAGAAGGGTTGAGGTATGGAAAAGTTTGTATTTTGGCAGATGCCGATTCTGACGGATTACACATCGCTACTTTGCTATGTGCTCTTTTCTTAAAACATTTCAGACCTCTTGTTGAAGCTGGAAGAGTTTATGTTTCAATGCCACCTCTTTATAGAATAGATCAAGGTAAGGATGTTCATTACGCTTTGGATGATGATGAAAAAGATAAGCTAGTTAAAGAACTTCAAAAGAAAAATAAGAGAACAAAAATAGAAGTACAAAGATTTAAGGGACTTGGAGAAATGAATGCATCCCAGCTTAGAGAAACAACTATGCTTCCAGGTGCGAGAAGATTAGTTCAGCTTACAGTTAAAAACGGAGATAAATCTTCTCAAATGGTTGATATGCTCCTTTCTAAGAAAAGATCTCAAGACAGAAAAGAGTGGCTCGAAGATAAGGGAAATTTAGCAAATGTCTGAAAAACTTGAACAGCAATCTCTAAGTCAGTTTAGCGAGAGGGCTTACCTTGACTATTCTATGTACGTAATTCTTGATCGTGCATTACCCCATATTGGAGACGGTTTAAAACCAGTTCAAAGAAGGATTATTTATGCGATGTCAGAACTGGGCTTAAGCTCTGCTGCAAAGTATAAGAAAAGCGCAAGAACAGTTGGAGATGTTATTGGAAAGTTTCATCCTCATGGAGATACTGCTGCCTATGAGGCTATGGTCTTGCTCTCTCAAGTATTTTCAACGAGATATCCCCTTATAGATGGACAGGGAAATTGGGGTTCCATAGATGATCCCAAGTCTTTTGCTGCAATGAGGTATACAGAATGTCGTCTTTCACCCTATGCAAAAAGTCTTCTTGAAGAGCTTGGACAAGGAACAGTTGACTGGGCGAGTAATTTTGATGGGACTCTACTAGAACCTTCTGTATTACCAGCCAGATTACCTAATTTACTATTAAATGGTGCTACAGGAATTGCTGTAGGGATGGCAACAGATATACCCCCTCATAATTTAAATGAAGTTGTCACCGCTTGTATTAAGATTTTAGATGAACCTAAAGTTACTGTTGATGAACTTTATACAATCATACCTGGGCCAGACTATCCAACTAAAGCAGAAATAATATCTTCTGAAGAAGATCTTAGAGAAATCTATCGTTCAGGAAGAGGCTCGGTAAGAATGAGATCAACTTACGAGATAGAAAAAGGTGAGATTGTTATCACCGCTTTACCTCATCAAACTTCTAGTTCAAAAATTTTAGAACAAATAGCTCTTCAAATGGATAGCAAGAAACTTCCAATGATAGTTGATTTGAGAGATGAGAGCGATGAAGAAAGTCCAACTCGATTAGTCCTAGTTCCTAAATCCAATAGAGTAGACAAAGATGCAGTAATGAATCACTTATTTGCTACTACAGATCTCCAAAAAAACTATAGAGTCAATATGAATCTAATTGGTCTTAATGGCAAGCCTCAGACCCGCGATATAAAACTTGTTCTTAAGGAATGGTTAACTTTTAGATCCCAAACAGTCACGAGAAGATTACAACATAGATTGGATTGGGTTTTGGATCGACTTCATATATTAGAAGGACTTCTTGTAATTTATCTCAACATTGACGAAGTTATAAGCATTATTAGAAATGAAGATGATCCAAAGAAGGTATTACAAAAGAAATTTAAATTAAGCGTAATACAAGTAGATGCAATTTTAGAAATACGACTAAGGCAATTAGCTAAGCTCGAAGAAATTAAAATTACTGAAGAGCAAGGTAATCTTGATTCAGAAAGAAAGGATTTAGAGAAACTTTTAAGCTCAAAAACACGCCTTAAAACACTTATTAAAAACGAGCTTAAAGCCGATACAGAAATATATGGTGATGAGAGAAATAGCCCAATTGTATTTAGAGAGGAGGCCACGGCATTTGATGAAACTGAATTAATTTCTTCCGATCCTGTTACTGTTGTTCTTTCTGAGAGGGGGTGGATTAGAGCTGCTAAAGGCCATGATATTGATCCTGAATCTCTTAATTATAGAGAAGGTGACTGTTATTTTTCATCTACACCTTCAAGAAATAATCAAAATGCAGTCTTCTTTGACTCAAAAGGAAAGGCATATACTTTGCCCTGTCACTCATTACCTTCTGCAAGAGGTCAAGGAGAGCCTTTAACCGGAAGGTTAAATGCAGAATCAGGTGAAACATTCATGGGGGTAGTTTCTGGGGTAACTGAAACGAAGATTATTTTAGCCACTTCATCAGGTTATGGTTTTATAGCAAATCTTGGAGATTTACAGACTAAAAACAAATCTGGAAAAGCAGCAATCAAGGTCCAAGAAAACGCAAAAGTTCTCATACCAAGCGTGATTAAAGATGAGAATGATCTACTGGCAGCAATAACTAACCAAGGCAGAATGCTTGTTTTTCCTTATACCGAGTTACCTCAACTAGCTCGAGGAAAAGGAAACAAGATAATTGGAATACCGAAGGCAAATTTCGAATCTGGCGATGAATTTTTACAAGAGATTGCAGTTATAGGTCAAGGAAGAGAGTTAAAATTAATTAGTGGTAAAAGGCATTTCACAATCAAACTTAAAGACCTTGAAAACTTCCTAGGCAATAGAGGTAGGAGAGGCAACTTCTTGCCTAAAGGATTCAGGAAGGTTGATAAAGTAGAAGTAGTATCACCCGAAAATTTATAGTTTTATATTCTTGTTTGTTATAAATAATTCAATGGAGAGATAAATGAAAGATAAATTTCCCTATCAAGGAAATGAAGTATTAATTACCCAGGAAATGTGTGATCTAAATGAGCATATGAATGTTCTATATTACGCACAAATCTTTGAGGAAGAGTTTCCTTTCTATTCCTCGCTAGGCTTTTCATCAAATTACTTTGAGCAGGGTTTTTCTTTCTTTACTTTAGAAATGAATATTCGGTATTTAAAAGAAATGAGAAAAGGGGAAGTAGCTTTGCCAGGTTTCAGATATTTTGCCGTGAAACCCAAATTGATACATTACGGGGGTGTTATCTTCAATGAAGCTGGAGATGCTTGTGCAATATCCGAGAATGTTTTGATTCATGTGGATATGAATACAAGAAAATCATGTGAAATGAATGACGAAACTATTAAGCATCTAAATGAAATGTTGCAAGATCATGCTTCGACCGGCGATATAGATTTTGAGCTTAGACTGAAGATTTAAATTAATAGTAATTCTTTCTGAATATTTTCATTTAGTAACTCTAATACCTCAGAACTTTTAAGGTTTTCCTCCAATTGTTCTAATTTTGAGGCTCCTAGAATTACAGTAGAAACATTTTTATTCAGTAGGCACCAAGCAATAGCTAGTGAAGACATGCTTACATTCAAATTCTCAGCAATAGGAGCCAAAGAGGCAACCCTTTTCATTCTCTCTTGACCTCGATCAGACTCAACCATGCTCTTCTTTAGCCATTCATAGCCTGATAAAGATGCCCTAGAACCTTCAGGAATTCCTTCTAGATATTTCCCTGTCAAAGCGCCAGAAGCCAAAGGAGACCAAATTGTTGTTCCCAATCCATATTTTTCATAAAGAGGCCCATATTCTTTTTCAAATCTATTCCTATCAAGTAGATTGTACTGAGGCTGTTCCATGGAAGGAGGAGTCAGATGATTTGAGTGAGCAAACTCATATGCTTCAGATATTTCTTCAGCAGTCCATTCCGAAGTACCCCAATAAAGAACTTTCCCTTGCATCACTAGATTGTGCATAGCCCAGACAGTTTCGCTAATAGGAGTGTTTGGATCGGCACGGTGACAAAAATATAAATCTAAATAGTCTACTTGTAATCTTTCCATGGCTTGATGACATGCTTCTGTTACATGCTTCCTGCTTAGTCCTATCTGAGTAGGAAGAGGGTTCTCTTTAGATCCAAAAAATACTTTAGAAGATACACAATAAGAATCTCTCGGTTGATTGAGTGCTTTCAGCGCCTTTCCCATAACTACCTCAGATTCTCCTCTCTCGTAACCTTCAGCATTATCAAAAAAATTAATACCTGCATCCAAGCAAGTTCCAAACATCTTTTCAGCTAAATTTGTATCGACCTGTTTATTAAATGTCACCCAAGACCCAAATGATAACTCCGAAACTTTTAATCCCGATTTACCTAAATTTCTATATTTCATATCACCTCTCTAATAATATTTTTTTTAATATCTTAATTCCCTGTTCTATCTCTTCATTAGAGATATTCAATGCAGGTGCCAACCTTAAGCAATTTGAGCCAGCAGAAACTAGAATTAAACCTTCACCGTAAGCTTGGTTGAGTACATCATTTGCACTTCTTTCTATGAGGTCACACCCAATCCATAACCCTGATGATCTAACGGCTGAGAAAACTTTATTTACTTTAAATTCTGAAAGCAGATTTAAAAATATTGATTCTTTCTCCTTCACTCCATCAAGAAATTTCTGATTACTAATTATATCTATAACTTCATTGGCAACGGCACATGCCATAGGATTACCCCCGAAAGTAGAGCCATGAGTTCCGGGTTGCATATTTTGTCCAATCGATTTAGTTGTAAGGGTTGCTCCAATAGGAATGCCTCCTCCTAATCCTTTAGCTGAAGTTACTATGTCTGGTTCTATATCATAGTCCATATAGCTATAAAGATTGCCAGTTCTTCCAACTCCACTCTGGACCTCGTCTATTATTAATAAAGCACCCTTCTTAGAACTTTCTTCTCTAAGTTTTTTTATAAATTCTTTACTTGCGGTATAGACACCTGCCTCTCCTTGAACCGGTTCAACAATTACTGCAGCAGTTTGATCAGTAATCAGATCTCCTAAACCAGCCACATCATTAAAATTCCCATGTTTTATTCCAGACATTAAAGGCTCAAATCCTTCTCTATGCATATCTGAACTACCAAGAGATATATTTAATAAAGATCGTCCGTGAAATGAATTTTTAAAAGAAACAATTTCGCCTCTCTTTTGACCATTAGCAGAATGAAATTTTCTAGCAATTTTTATTGCAGCTTCATTTGCCTCCGTTCCAGAATTGCTGAAAAATATATTTTCTGCAAAAGTCAGATCTGTTAATTTCTTAGCTAAATTAATTGCAGGCTCATTAGTTAGATAGTTACTTACATGCCAAAACTTTTTTGATTGTTCTGTTAGGGCGCTGATTAAGGCAGGATGGGAATGTCCTAAAGAATTGACAGCTATACCTCCTCCAAAATCAATATATTCTTTATTATCTTTGTCCCAAATTCTAGACCCTTCCGCTTTTTCAGGAATGAAGTGCGCAGGAGAATAGTTAGGCAACATGACATCGTCATAGATTCCTCTTAATTGATTATTTTTAGTATTATCTTTCATTCACTGAGGTTTATTTAGCTAGACAATAGTATTATAGATACCCTTTTTATATGGTCAAAATCGAAAACAACACAGAAGAAAATACCTATCGTATATTGCTTCGACCTAATCAATCTACTGACTGGAAAACAAGCATCATTTTCATTTCGATAATTGCAATTACATGTCTAGCAATTGGCATAGGATTTGCTTTTGCTGGGGCAACAATGATTCTTCCATTTGCTGGATTAGAAGTTATTTTTGTTGGTGTTTGTGTTTATCTGGTAATGAAGAAAACCTATAAGCAGGAAGTTATAACCCTCACACAAGAAACATTAAAAATCGAAAAGGGGGAAGGGAAGATAGATCAAGTATGGGAATATTTTAGGATGTGGTCATTTGTTTCTGTCGAAAGACCCCAACACCCATGGTATCCGGCTCATATAGTTGTAACTTCAAAAGGAGAGAGAGTACCAATTGGTGATTTTCTTAATGAAGATGAGAAAGAGGAACTTGTTTCTAATCTAGAAAGGATAATTCAAGAATTACAATAATCATTTTCTTTGATTAAATCTTTTTCCAACTATCGCAGAGGCTATGTTTATTTTTTGGATGTCTATAGTTCCTCCGGCAATTCCCCATCCCCAAACATCTCTATATTTTCTTTCCATTCCATATTCTTTATTGAATCCATAGCCTCCCATAAGTTGCATGGCAGATGCAACAACTTCTCTGGCCGTTTCATTTGAAAAACATTTTCCTACACTAGATTCAAAAATACTTGGAAATCCTTCTTGTGCATTATGCGCCGCTCTATGTATGAGCAATCTAGAGGCTTCAACTTTCATTGCCATTTCTGCAAGCTTCATTTGCACTGCCTGAAATTCAACAATCGGTTTACCAAATTGCTCTCTTTCTTGGACATACTCAATAGCACTTTCCAGTGCACCGGAAGCTTGGCCTAGACACATAGTGGCATTTCCACATCTTTCTAAATCAAAAGCTTCCATGAGCTTTTTAAAACCACCATTGGCTTCAACAATTACGTTTCCTAAAGGAACTTCAACATTATCAAAGAAGATATCTGCTGAAGGAATTCCGTTCCATCCCATTAACTCTTCTTGTTGCCCGAAGCTTACACCTTTTGCATTTTTCTCAACATATACTGCACCAATTCCATTAGCACCTGGTTCATCAGACATTCTGCAATATACAACATACCCTTCAGAATGGCCTCCTCCTGAACACCATCTTTTTGCACCATTCAAAATAATTTTATCGTCCTTAAATTCCGCTTTTGTGGTTAGATCAGTTAAAGCAGATCCTGCGTTTGGTTCAGACATGGAAACTGCAACCACAATATCCCCACTGCATACTTGAGGGATTACTTTTAGTTTTAATTCTTCTGAAGCAAAATGCTCTATAGCTTTTACTGGACCAACACAACTTTCAAAAATAGGAAATGCTACTGCAGAAGAAATCTTTGCAAACTCTTCCATAACCAGCAGGGCATCCAAGTTTGATAAACCTAATCCACCATAATCTTCTGAAACATTAATACCTAAGAATCCCATCTCAGAGTATTTTTTTAACCAATCTTTAGAAAGAGGTTCGCTTGTTTGTTCAATAGATAGAGCAACATCAACCATTTCCTTCTGTGCAAAGTTTCTTGCCACTTCTTGAAGCTCTCTTTGTTGTTCAGTTAGTTTAAAATCCATATTTATCTCCTAGATAATTCGGTCTATTTTCAATTGTTCTATTTCATTTTTGCTATAACCAAGGCCCGATAGAATTTCAAAATTGTGTTCACCTAATTCAGGTGATCTAGTTCTTATTTTTCCAGGATTTTTTGAAAGCTCTACAGCTGGACCAACCACTGAATATTTTTTATCCATACTAGGATAATCCATTTTGATAAAAGAGCCTTTCTTTAGAATATGTTCTTCATTTAGTGTTTCACTTGCTTTAAGAACCTCGCCAACAGGTATTCTAGATTTCTCTAATGCTATTATCGCTTCCTTAGTTGTTCTTTCAGAACACCATTCAGACATTCTATCGCTTATTAAGTGTCCATTTTCACCTCTACTTAAATCATCTTTAAACTTTTCATCTTCAAGCCATTCTTTCTCTCCCATCATGTCGGCCCATCTTTCAAATAAAGGTCTACCTACAGTTTGAACAAGTATCCATCCATCTTTAGTTTGGAAAGTATCTGAAGGGCCAGAAGTTTGCGCTCTGTTCATAGAGGCAACCCTATTAACATTTAATATTTCTTGTTCTATCAAAAGACTGTTTGTCGTAGTAAGGGCGGTTTGTAATAGAGAGGTTTGTACTCTTTGACCTTTTCCTGTTTTTTCTTTTTCTATATAGGCCAATAAAGTTCCAAAGGCAGCAAGAGATGCACTACAAAAGTCTACGTAAGGAGCATATGCTTTTGTAGGTTGACCAGGATCTCCAGTCATATCCATAGCTCCAGACATTGCTTGAGCGACACCATCAAACCCAACTCTTTCAGCATAAGGTCCTGTAGTTCCAAAGGCAGTATTGGAAGTTAGTATTATTCCTGGATTTATTAATTTTAATTTTTCATAATCCAAACCCATAGATTTTAGAGTCTGCTCTGGCAGATTAGCGATAATTATGTCTGAATTCTTTACAAGTTTTCTTACGATCTCCTGTCCTTTCTCTTTGGTAGGGTTTAAGGTTAAACCCAATTTATTTCGATTAAGTTGTAGGAACATTGCCCCCTGACCATCTTCACTGACTGGTGTTACATACCTATCTTCACTACCATTGACTCTTTCAATTCTGATAACTTCGGCACCATAGTCTGCCAGTAATGCACCACAAAATGGACCTGCTATATATCTGCCAAAGTCTAAGACCTTTACTCCTTCTAAAATTCCTTTCATTAAAACCTCTTATATCTTTCTAAAAAATTCCAAATTAATTCATTGCCCCAGTTAGAAATTTCATTTTTATTTTCGCAAATCTTATTATTAATTTTATTTTGAACAATAGTATTACAAAAACCCACACTTTCCTTTTGTCCTGGCCAGAAATGACCCCCATCTTTAATTCGGCAAATTCTTACTTGATTACCATTTTTACAGTTTTGTCTAAATGAGCAACTGACATTTTTCTTTTTAAATTCATTCGACTCTAATTTATAAACTTTATCTTCACAATTCTGATTGTTTGCCCATGAAGTGAAAGTTTGATCCACTGACTCATAAAAAAATCCATCATAGGATTTTTGTCCATTTGGAGGAGTGGTCCTATCATTTTCTCCGTATACTATTAGTAGGGGTAAATTCACATCATTTTCACAGACAGTTCCAACCGGTATTGAGCTAGATACTATTGCAGCTGCAGTTATTAAATCTTGATTTTCACAAGCAAATCTATAAACCATAGCGCCCCCGTTGCTCATTCCAACAATATATCTTCTAGAATCATCAGTACGATAATTTGATGATATTTCCTCAATCACAGATCTTAAAAAACCTAAATCATCATTACAGGATGTCCAGGCACAGAAATTAAACTTTTTACACTCCGGTGGTCTAGGGTAATCAAATCTATCTGACGAACATTTAAGAGGCTTACCTTCTATTGGATCAGCGTTACTCATAATATCATTCCAGGAGCTTACAAAGTTTTCCTGACCCATAGAACTTGAAGTGAAATAAGATCCTTGCGGATAAATGACAATCACCTCTTTTTCTTCTGCCATAATATTGAGACCTTTAGTAGTTTCCAATTCAAAGCCACTTGCAGTACCCGAATAGCCATGGAGTCCAATTAAAACCGGAAATTTTCTATTTTCTGCTTTTAAATAAGAACTTGGCAAGAAAACCAAATACTCTCTCTCAATACCATCCCATATTTTTTTTACAGAAAAGTAGTTTTTTTGCATCTCTTTAGTCATGAGGACTAGAGGGAGTATTAAAAGAATAAAAAGAATTTTAATTTTCATAATTCATTTGGTGCTCTTAAAGATTATAATCAAGGTATGACAGATCAAGAAATACCTGAGGGCTTTAAAGAGCTCAAAATCCCTCAACCTCATATTGAAAACATGGGTCCAGGGTTTTATAAGAAAGATGATGATCAGTTATTTATGATCTTCTTTGCCAAAGAAGAGCATAGTAATTTCTACAAATCGGCACATGGAGGAGCGCTTATGGCCTTAGCTGATTTTTGTATGACATCATCAATGATGAAGGATAGAAATAGCTTGGTAACTACAGTTAGTTTTCATACTGAGTTTATAGCCCCCGCACCTATTGGCAGCATGTTGCTTATTCGATGTAGGCCTACCAAAATTGGGAAATCTTTAGGTTTCTCAGAAGGAGACATAACTGTCGATGGTAAAACCATAATAAATTTTGGAGGAGTTGGAAGAATACTAAAAACATAATGGATAAAAAGTACGAAATAATTGTTTACGGGGCTACTGGATTTACTGGACAGATATGCTGTAAATATTTAAGAGATAATTACACCGATTTAGTTTGGGCTATGGCAGGAAGAAATGGAGATAAATTAGAAGAAATTAAGTCTAATCTAAATCTTGATTGTGATGTAGTAGTTGCTGATGGAGGCGATATAGAAGCCTTAAGGTCATTGGCCAGTCAGACTAAAGTTGTTTTATCAACTGCAGGACCTTTTGCGAGATATGGATCTCTATTGGTCCAAGCATGCTTAGAGAGCGGGACGCATTACACAGATATAACAGGTGAAAATCATTGGGTTAGAGGCTTGATCGATAAACATCATTCTGAAGCTGCCTCTAAGGGAGTAAGAATTATTCCTTCATGTGGTTATGATTCAATTCCCTCAGATTTAGGCGCTTTTTTTACGATCTCTCAATTTAATAAGCCAGTATCTAGAGTAGATGTTTACCATGAAGCTCAAGGTGGAGCTTCAGGCGGTACAACTGAAACCATTTTTACTATGGATGGTCTCAGTAAAGAAATGAGAGATCCTTTTGTTTTGAATCCACAAGAAACTGTATCAGAGGAACAAAGACAAAAATCTAAGGATGGGTTTGTAGTAGAACAAGTTGATGGAATTAATGGCTGGTCAGGTATAGGAATGATGGCTGTTGCTAATACAAGAGTTGTTAGAAGATCTGCAGCTTTAATGGAGCAAAATCAAAAATCATATGGTAGTAATTTTACATTTGGAGAACATGGTCTATTTTCAACTAAAAGGATGGCACGACTGGCCTCTTATGGTTCAATTCTAGCTTTCTTAGTTATAGGTACGCCATTGAAATATTTAGTAAGGCCTTTTCTATTGAAACCAGGTCAAGGACCCAGTCAAGAAACACAAGATAAGGGCTGGTTTAGAGCAACTTTTGTAGCTCATTCAGAAGATAATGAGAGAAAGATATGCTCTATGTATGGATCAGGAGATCCTGGATATAAATCTACAGCGAAAATGGTCTGTGAATCTGCTATTGCTCTTGCCAGATCTAATGACTTGCCTGGAGGAAGTGAGTATGGCGGGGTTCTAACATCTGCAGTTGGTTTAGGAGATGTATTAATTGAAAGGCTTAAGAATGCCGAAATAGAGTTTAAAGTTATTAGTTAAATTTAAATGCTTTAAGCTTTTTCTTCACCGGCTTATTCTTTAAAGAAACTGTATCAATAACACCATCTTTAAAAGGTGCCCAGGCTTCACCTTGAATTAGGGGGCTAAGATAGTTTTTACAGGAAGCAGTAATACCAAAACCGTCTTTAGAGATGAAATTTTTTGGCATTTTCTTTTCTATATTAGCCACTTTAGATAGTTCAACTTTTCCAATTTCCCAGACGTAAGGTTGAGAATTTTTTCTTACAATAATGGGCATTATTGAATTCTCCCCTGAAACGGCAAATTGTACAGCAGCTTTACCAACAGCATAGGCTTGGTCTAAATCTACTTGGGAGGAGATATGTCTAGCTGAACGCTGCAAGTAATCAGAGACTGCCCAATGATACTTAAGTCCTAATTTTTTATTTATTATTTCAGCTACTCGAGGCGCAACACCTCCTAGTTGTTTATGACCAAAAGAATCTACTGTCCCTGCATCAGCAAGAAATTTTCCATTCTTATATTTGGCACCTTCAGATACAACGATTACACAATATCCATCCTTTTTTATTACGTCTTTTACCTTCTTAAGGAATTTAGTCTCATTAAAAGGAACTTCCGGTAATAAAATAATGTGGGGAGCAGAATTATTTTTAGATTTAGCTAGACTAGAAGATGCTGCCAACCATCCAGCATGCCTACCCATAACTTCAAAGATAAACACTTTAGTAGAGCTTTTGGACATACTTTTTACATCTAAAGCTGCTTCTTTTGTAGAGGTGGCAATGTATTTTGCAACCGATCCAAAACCTGGACAATTATCAGTATATGGAAGGTCATTATCTATAGTTTTAGGTATACCTATACAGGTGACAGGAAAGCCAGCGTCTTTAGTATATTGAGCAATTTTATTGGAAGTATCCTGAGAATCTCCACCCCCGTTGTAAAAGAAGTATCCAATATTATGAGCTTTAAAAACCTCGATTAGCCTGTTGTATTCCTTTTTACTTTGGTTAACGTCTTTAAGTTTGTGTCTGCACGAGCCAAATACACCTCCAGGTGTATGCATTAATTTTTTTATTTCTTCATCACTCTCAATACTTGTGTCTATAAGGTCTTCATTGAGGATTCCTACTATTCCATCCTTTCCAGCATAAACCTTATTAATCTTCTTCGATTTTCTTGCTGCCTGTATCACTGCACAAGCGGTTGTATTTATAACTGATGTCACTCCTCCAGATTGAGCGTAGATAGCATTCTTGGCTTTCATCATTGGAATAATACTTGAAAACAAATCTATCTTGTAATCATTCTTGATAGTTATAATGAAATTATGTCTAAAGAAAGAGTACATATACTTGGAATTTGTGGAACTTTCATGGGTGGACTTGCTTTACTGGGCAAGGAAAAGGGTATTGAGATCACAGGATGTGATAACAATATTTATCCCCCTATGTCTGATCACCTAAAAGATATGGGTATAGAAATAATTCAAGGTTATGAAGCCTCTAAACTCCCTGAGGCAGACTATTTTGTAATTGGAAACTCTATATCTAGAGGTAATCCAGCTTTAGAGTATTTACTTTCTAATAAAGCTAATCTCATATCAGGTCCAGAATGGTTGTATAAATCTATTTTAAAGGACAAGAAGGTTATTGCTGTTTCTGGAACTCATGGCAAGACATCTACAACAGCAATGATTTCTTGGATTTTTGAAGATCAAGGTATTGATGTAGGTTATTTGATAGCCGGTAAACCTAAAGATTTTGAAAAATCTGCAAGAAGGGGTAACGATGAAATATTTGTTCTAGAAGCGGACGAATACGATACGGCTTTTTTCGATAAAAGATCAAAGTTTATTCATTACAAACCCGATACTTTAATAATTAATAATTTAGAATTTGATCATGGAGATATATTTCCAGACATAACCTATATATTCAGAGAATTTCATCATTTAGTAAGGACTTTAAAGGAAGAAGCGCAAATTATCTTTCCATCTGATGATTCAAATATAGCAAAAGTTTTAGATATGGGCTGTTGGAGCAAATTAATCAGTTATGGAATAAATGATGATCATGATAATTCAATAAGTTTTCATGATGATTCTAAAAAAATAATATATAAAAATGACGAAGAGCAGGGACAGATAGATTGGAAAATGTTTGGCGAGCATAATGCAAGAAATGCAATGACAGCTGCTTTAGCTGCAAAACAATATGGCATATCTTTAAAAGATTCTTTATCGTCTTTGGCAAAATTTCAAGGTGTGTCAAAGCGTCAAGACATCCTTTTAGACACAGATAGATTAATATTAATAGAAGACTTTGCCCATCATCCAACAGCAATAAAGACAACTATAGAAGGCATACGAAAGAATTTTCCTACTAATCGTTTACTGGTTGCTGTTGAGTTAAGGTCCAATACTATGAAGTCAGGTTTTCATGACAAAAGGTTGGTAGAAGCAACCTCTGATGCAGATAAGATATTTTGGAAGAGTTCAGATTCTGAGCAGGTACAAGGGTTGATAAATAAGAATCCATCTATTTCTTTCAAGATTGATGATGTTGATGTCTTTGTGAACAACTTCAATTCAATTTCTGATGAGGGTGATATTCTTCTTGTAATGTCCAATGGAAATTTTGATAGCCTATCAAGTAAAATTTTAGAAATAACCAAAGATGAATGAAGAAATAACATCACCAATATTTCCATTAAATGTAAATGTCTTACCGGGTGCGTTTTTGCCTTTACAGATTTTCGAGCCTAGATATATTGATATGGTAAGAGACTGCCTAGGTAATGCAGAAGGTTTTTGTATTGTTTTGTCAAAAGAAGACGATGGAAAAAATACCGATTTTCCTTCACATCATGATATTGCTACATATGTAGAGATTGTTGATTTTAACCAATTAGATAATGGCTTATTAGGCATAACCGTCAAAGGTAAACATAAGATTCAGGTTGAAGATAGATGGAAAAAGCCAGATGAATTACTACTGGCAAAGGTAATCAAAATTAATGAAGAAGATGATAATTTATCTCAAGAACCTGAATACCTTGATTTATGGAATATGGTTGAAGAAATAACAAACCACCCAGAGATAAAAAAACTGAATCTAGAGCTGGACTTAAATAGCTCAAAGAGTGTGTGTTATATCTTGGCAAGTATTTTACCTTTAAGACCTCAAGAGAAACAGACTATATTAGAATTTGAGAATAATCGAGATAAACTAGATTATCTAAAAGCAGTAATTAAGAGACTAGGAGGTTAGTTAGCCTTGTCGCCAGTTACCATGAAAACCATAAGGTATTCTGTGAGGCAGCATAGCTTTAGCAAGAGGGCCGCTAGAAATATTTTCTGCATCGAAAATCATCAGGTCTGAACGATTCTCTTTGCCCAGATAAGCTAGGGCTAGTAGATATCCCACACCCTCATCTGAATTTTCATTTTTGGGAACAAAGATTGGCTCCCCAACTGCATCAAATTCAGTTAGTGTGAAGCTATCTTTTTGTGCTGTCTCAAAGTCATAATTCGAAATAGTATTAAAACTTACCCCTTTTGGCGATTTACCATTGTTTGAGGCGTAATATCCATATCTGTATTTAGACATAGATTTTCTTTCGTCCAACCTTGGGAACTCACCGATGCTATCATCAAGATATTGTTTCTTGATAGAACCTAAATTTGAGTTGAGATCAATTTCCCATCTGTTCAATCTAGCTTCCCCTTTTTTTAGATCAGGTCGAGAGCCATCAAGATGTGGAAACATTGGCGCCTCCTCAAATTGCATCATATCAGCAATTATCTTTCCTTCTTCTTCATACGCATTCATAGGATGGAATACATAACATGGATCGCTTTCTATCCACTTAATATCTTGAACAGAACCATCTCTAGGCATAACACCAATTTGACTAGGTCGATTAACATCCCAGGCTATTGGAGATTTACCCTGTGCAATAAGATTAAAATCTATAATTAACGGAAAAATTGGAAAAATAACGTGCTTAGTGGTTACAACAAAATCGTGGACCATGCTTGAATATGGTGTTTCAAATTCTGAGTAAGTGGTCATTATCCCTTCAGGATTAACAACAAAATAACTCATTTTGTTTACACCAAATCCATAACTGAAACCTATCATTTCACCTGTTAGGGGATCGATTTTGGGATGGGCTGTCATGGCGGAGTCTAATTTATTTTTATAGTTCCAAGCCCCTTTTGATTCTAAAGTGAGAGGATCCAGCTCAAATGGTTTGTGTCCTTCCTCAAGAGCTAGAAGTTTTCCTGAATGAAAGACAATATTAGTATTTGCAGTTCCATCTTCTCCTTCGAAATTATATTCAGGATCTGGCTCCATAGGATTTAAAGCGTTGATTAATGACCTACCAGCTTTTCTTTCCTGTTTCCATTTAGAAGTTTGAGCCCATCTATTTAAGTATGAAATCTTCCCATTCTCAAAATGAAAAGCATGTATCATTCCATCTCCTGCAAACCAATGGTAGTCACCACCCATAGGCGGAAATTGAGGATCTGGACCATTTCTATAGTAACTTCCAAAAAGATCTTTAGGAACTTCTCCTTCTATTATGAGATCTTGAATATCACACTCCATTCTCAGGGGAGCGTAATTACCTCTTAAATTAGGATGGTCTGGATATATATCTGTCATAGTTATTTAAATTTTTTACTAAAATATCTTATAAACAATAATAAGACAATTATTCCTATCCAAAACCATATTGAATCTAAGGGATTAGAGTTCTCAGTTACAACACTCTGACCAGCATAATAGCCGGGAATTGTGTATATAAGGGCCCATAAAAAACAAGACAAAATTTCAATAAAAAAGAAATTCCTTTTATTCATATTTAATGATCCTGCAGTTATAGGCAGCAATGGTCTAATTGGACCAATAAACTTTCCTACAAAAAGTCCAATCATTCCATATCGCTTAAAGAATTGCTGTCCATTGATTAAGAACTCAGGATGATTTTTAAAAGGCCACAATTTACTTAGAGAATTTCTTAAACTAAATCCAATAAAGAAACTTGCTATATCAGACAGTAGACTAGAAAAATATGCCAGCATGACCACTTCAAAAATGCTAAGAGAGGTAGCTGCTAAACCTGATATCACGGCAAGCAGAACCACTCCAGGAACAATAATTCCTATCAGTGCAAACGATTCTACAAATGAAGCACCAATTATTCCAACGGCAATCCATTGAGGATTTCTTTCCAACCAAACTATTAATTCATTAAATTCAAACATCTTAAGTCTTTGAAAGCCTAGATACTTAGGTAGAATATTCAACAATGCCTCAGAGTAAAGAAATAAATGCCTATATGGAACAGCTAGGATTAGAAGCCAAACAAGCTTCTAAGGTGCTATCACAGTCGTGTTTGGAACAAAAGAATGAAGCCCTTCAGTGTATTTCTGATCAAATAGATGAACACAGGGTCGAAATTTTAAAAGAAAATCAGAAAGATTTAGAGTCAGCAAAGAAAAAATCAATTGGATCAGCTCTTATAGACAGGCTGGAACTCAATGAGAGTAGAATTGATTCCATGATTTCAGGCTTGAAGGTAGTTTCAGATTTACCTGACCCTGTTGGAGAAATAGTAGACTTAGACCCAACACCATCTGGAATTGAGGTTAGTAAAATGCGAGTTCCTTTGGGAGTTGTAGGAATAATATACGAGTCAAGGCCGAACGTAACAGCCGATGCAGCTGCTCTGTGTTTAAAATCTGGAAATGCTTGTCTCCTAAGAGGAGGTTCAGAGGCAATCTTATCAAATAAGATTATTTGGAATTGCCTTCAAAAAGGTCTGGAAATATCTGGGCTCCCTAAAGAATGTATTCAATTAGTAGAAACTACTGATAGAGAAGCTGTAAAGAATTTATTACATCTAGATCAATATTTAGACGTAATTATTCCACGAGGAGGTAAAGGTCTGGTGCAGTTAATATCTGAAGAATCAAGAGTCCCTGTAATAAAACACTTAGATGGAATCTGCCATGTTTATATCGATAAGAGTGCAGATCTCTTTAAAGCTGAGGCTATAGCATTTAATGCAAAAACATATAGATATGGTATCTGTGGAGCAATGGAAACTCTTCTAATTCATCACGAAGTAGCTTCTTCCATTTTACCTAGTCTCAATAAAAAATTCCTTTCTGAGAAAGTCGAATTGCGAGGTTGTAAAAAGACCCGAGGCTTCATAGATGTTTTAGAAGCTAAAGAGGAAGATTGGCAGACCGAGTATCTTGCTCCCATACTATCCGTCAAAATAGTAGATAGTATAGAAGAGGCTGTAGAACATATACAAAAATTTGGTTCAAATCACACAGACTCTATCGTTGCTGAAGAAGAGCAAACTGTAGATTACTTTTTTAAAAATGTAGATTCTAGTTCTGTGATGCATAATCTACCAACTTGCTGGGCTGATGGATTTGAGTATGGATTAGGTGCAGAAGTTGGAATTTCAACTGATAAGATTCATGCAAGAGGTCCTGTTGGATTGGAAGGACTAACGTCTCAAAAATTTATAGTTAAAGGTAATTCACATTTAAGAGGAGTCTAAAATAGCCAAAAAAAAATTGATTGGTATCTTTGGAGGAACTTTTGACCCAGTTCATTTAGGACATACTTTTGTTATAAAAGAATTCACAGACTCAGTTTATTTTGACGAACTTATTCTAATACCAAATGGCAACCCTCCCCATAAAGAAAAGAATGTTTATGAGGAAGAGAAACTTGAAATGACAAAGCTTGCCCTTGGAAATACAGCAAATTTAACAATAGACGATAGGGAAGTGAAAAAGAAAGCTCCTTCTTACGCTTATTCGACCCTCCAGGAGTTAAAGAAAGAAAATCCTGATGATATTTTAGTTTGGATTATGGGTTCTGATTCTTTTGCTAGCATCGACAGCTGGTACTGTTATGAAGAGTTTATAGATGAAGTAAATCTTCTCGTTTTAGAAAGACCCGGATATTCAATTCAAAAGCAATCAATTGCTTATAACATTCTTCGCTCTAACCAAACATTTGATTTATCTGATTTTAAAAAAGATGATAATAAAATTTTTCTCTTAAAGATTAATCCTATTGAGATCAATTCAACAGAAATTAGAAAACTCATAGCGAATAATGAGGATGCTACTGAATTTTTACATCCTAATGTTTATCAGTTCATTAAAACAAATAATTTATATAAAAAATAAATGACTAAGAATCTAAAAAATAAAATCATTGATAGTTTAGAAGACATAAAAGCAGTTGACCCTGTTGCAATAGATGTAAAAAAAATAAGCTCACTTACCGATTTCATGGTCATTGCTTCTGGAACTTCAAACAGACACATTGCAGCTATGAGCGAAAGAGTGTTAGAAGGTTTAAAAGAAAATAATATCTCCGGAATAAAGATCGAAGGGCAAGGTGGAGATGATTGGTTGTTAGTAGACGCCGGTGATGTCATTGTCCATCTAATGTCTTTTGATGCTAGAGAGTTTTATGATTTAGAAAGTTTGTGGGATCCTGAGCTTTAGTGAAGATTAACGTAATATCCATAGAATCAAGTCGTCCTGAATGGGCTGAAAAAGCATTTAGATCATATGAATCAAAATTCAATAAATCCATTAGCATAAACTGGGTTGGATTGAAGCCTTTAAATAGGAACAGGAACTATAACCATTCTGAAATTGTCGAACAGGAAAGCGAATTACTTTTTTCTAAAATTAAAAAGAAAGATTTTGTTATTACTTTAGACAGGCAAGGCATGGAATTAAGTACAGAAAAACTTAGAGTTCAGTTTGATAATTGGGTCTCCAGTTCTAGAGACATTTCGATGATAATCGGAGGTCCAGATGGTTTGAGTAAGGATCTCTTGAAGAAAAGTGATTTTTGTTGGTCTTTATCAGACTTAACTTTTCCTCACTCTTTTGTACCTATTTTAATTATTGAACAACTCTATAGGGTTTGGTCTATAACTCAAAATCATCCTTACCATAAATAGTTTTATGAAATTTGTACAAGACCTAAAGCGAGATGAAAGGGAAATTAAATCCTTAAAGGAAAGATCTAGAATAATTTTCTTGTTCATTTCTATAATGTTTTGCATTGGTCTTTTTAAAATTCTTCAATTGAGCATCTTAGATAACACTGAATATTTAGATGATTCAGATAAAAATAGGATTATTGAAATGCCAATTCATCCTGCTCGAGGATTGATTAAGCTTCAGGATGGATTGGTGGTTGCGGAAAATATCGTCTCTAAAGATTTATTTATAAAGACAGAGTTTCTCGATTCAGCAGAAAAAGAACTAGATTATCTCAGAACAAATATTGCTAACGATAGGAAATTAACTTATTCAGATGTAAAAAATTATAAAAAAGATGAGAAGGTCTTATTACTCGGTAATTTAAGTTCTGCAGAACTCGCAAAATTCGAATTGTCTAAAGAGTTTATGCCGCATATTTCATTAGAGATAAGTTTAAGGAGATACTTACCTCAAAAAAATCTCTTTTCGCATGTGATAGGCCATCTAGGGAGACTATCTTCAGAGGAGAAAACTTACTTACCTAGATTTGAATATCCTCTCACTTCTTTTTTAGGAAAAGTCGGTCTTGAGAAGGTTTATGAAAAAGAGCTGAAAGGATTCCCTGGTTTAAGTCTTATGGAAGTTGATGTATATGGGAAAAAAATAAGAGAGCTAGAAAGAAACTTACCTCTAACCCCCAAAGACATAACACTTTCGTTAAATTTGAAGCTTCAGAATATTGCTCGAACAGAATTAGCAAATCGAAAAGGTGCTATTATAGCTTTAGATCCAAATACTGGTTTCATTAAAGCTATGGTCAGTTCTCCAGACTACAATCCAAATACTTTAAACGGATCAGAAATTGGAAGTTCTTTTGAAGATTATCTTCGAGAGGATTCACCTTTTTTTAATAGGGCAATCTCAGGCTCATATCCTCCGGCATCAACCATAAAGCCTTTTGTGGGCTTATTGGGTTTAGAGGAAGGTGTCATTACAGAAGATACTAAAATTGAAGATAAAGGTTTCTTTCAACTTAAAGAGGACGGGCGTCGTTATCGAGGTTGGAAAGAAGATGGTCATGGGCAAGTTAATTTAAATAAGGCAATCGTAGAATCATCAGATGTATATTTCTATGAGCTTTCCTCTCAATTAACAATAGACAGGATTTCAAAGTTTTTGTCTGCCTTTGGATTTGGAAAATTCACCGAAATAGATCTTTATAGTGAGGCACAAAGTATCTTGCCAACCAGAAACTGGAAACTAGGCAATATAGGTGAACCTTGGTTTGTGGGAGACACAATCAATATTGGTATTGGTCAAGGATATATTACCTCTACTCCAATGCAGCTTTTATCTTCGATCTCAGCAATAGCAACTAAAGGCAAGATTTTTAAACCAAAAATTGTAAGTAAAATTGGTTCTGAACCTTTGATGCCTGAACTATTACATGAAATTAAAATCAAAGATCAGCAACATTGGAATATCATAGAGAAGTCTATGATTAAAGTTATTCAGTCATGGAATGGTACTGCACATAACTTATACACTGAAGGTGGAGTTGTGATAGCTGGTAAGACAGGAACCGCACAAATAAAAAGCTTAACTGACCAAGATCTAACAGTCAGAGAAGAATACCAAGAAGTTAGAGATAATATTGAGGATAGAGATCATGCCTTATTTGCAAGTTATGGTCCGATTCCTAATCCAAATATTGCTGTGGTTGTAATTGTAGAGAATGGTGAATCGGGCAGTGCCGTAGCAGCACCGATTGCTAAGAAGATGATTGAAGCATATCAAAAGATAACTTTTATAGATGAGCAATAGGAATCCATTAGATTATTCATTAAATAAACCTTTAATTAGAGGCTTTAACCCTATTAATTATTTATTTAAAGATTTACCTCTCTTCTTAGCGCTTTTGATTCTTCTGTCTTTTGGATTATTAATGTTATTTAGCGCAAGTGGCCAGTCTACAAGTATGGTATCCAGACAGATTATCTTTATCTTAGTAGGCTTAGTGCTTCTGTTATCTATATCGCATTTAAAACCAAGGTCATATAAGAATATACTTATGAACTCTTATTGGTTGGGAATTTTGTTACTCATATATGTCTTGATTAATCCGGCTTCAGGTTATCAGACAAGTAGGTGGATTGATTTAGGATTTTTTTCATTCCAGCCATCAGAGATAGTTAGGTTGATTTTACCTTTATCTATAGTTGCTTATCTCTGTAGAAAAGAGATGGTACCAAAATTTCAAGATTGGATGATTACGACTTTTGGGGCCTTAGCATGTTCTTATTTAGTCTATGAGCAACCCGATCTTGGCACGTCAATCATTGTACTCACATCTGGTCTGATACCTATATTTCTAGCAGGATTACCTTTACGAATAATTATTAGTTACTTTGTTGTGCTTAGTTTGACTCTACCTGTCATTTGGACAAATTTCCTTTACGATTATCAAAAAGAGAGAGTTTATACTTTTATAGATCCTAACGCTGACCCTCTAGGCACTGGTTGGAATATTGCTCAATCTCAAACCGCAATAGGATCTGGTGGCCTATATGGAAAGGGCTTTCTTCAAGGTAGTCAAAGTCAACTTGATTTTATACCGGAAAGCCACTCTGACTTTATATTTTCTGTTATAGGTGAAGAGTTAGGTCTATTAGGAATACTCTTTTTATTTGCGTTATACGCATTTATTCTTTGGCGTGTCTTTAGAATAGGATTTTATGCTGAAACAAATTTTGAAAGATTGGCTTGCTGCTCCTTAGGTTTTATTTTTTTATTATTTATTTTAATAAACGTGTTGATGGTTATAGGTATAATTCCAGTTGTAGGTGTTCCTCTTCCATTAGTAAGCCAAGGTGGAACCTCTATAGTGGTGCATTTATTAGCTTTTGGAGTGATTCTTTCTACTAAAAAAACTCAACTATGAATTTAAGACTACCTTTAATCATAAAAATACTATTTTTAAGTTCTTTTCAGTACTTATATGCTGACTATTCTTCGCGCGATGAAGTAAATAATTTTATTGAATACATGTCAGAAAAACATGAATTTAGTAAATCTGAACTCAAAAATTTATTTGATCAAGCCGAATATCAGGAAAAAGTTGTGAGGATAATGAATCGGCAACCTGAAGGTACAATGACCTGGGGAAGATATAAAGGAATAATGATTAATGATTCTCGTATATCGGCTGGTAAAGAATTTATAGAATCGTATGGAAACGAATTAAAACGTGCTGAAGACATTTACGGTGTTCCAGCAGAAATAATAGCCTCTATAATTGGAATAGAAACAAGGTACGGTAGGATAAAAGGCAATACAAGAGTCATAGATTCTCTGAGTACTTTAGCTTTCGATTATCCAAGAAGAGCAAAGTTCTTTAAAATTCAACTTGAAGAATTCTTGCTGTTGAGTAGAGAAGAAAAATTCAATCCCGAAGAAATAAAAGGGTCTATAGCCGGAGCCATGGGTTATGGACAGTTTATGCCTGATAGTTATAGAAATTATGCCGTTGATTTTGATAAAGATGGTGTGAGAGATATTTTAAATAATCCGGTTGATGCAATTGGAAGCGTTGCAAACTTTCTCAATAAGAAGGGTAAATGGAAACCAAATACACCGGTTGCAATAAAAGCTCGTGCTGTAAATCAAGTCGAAGACTTTAAATCATCTTTCAAGCCTTATATGACAGATATTGAACTATCGAAGCTTGGCCTTGAACCTATAGAACAGATACCTGGCAATTTAAAGTTTGTTCCTATCTCTTTGGATGCTAATGAAGGTTACGAATATTGGTTAGGTTTTAATAATTATAATTCTTTATCTAGGTACAATCGTAGTAAGCTCTACGTAATGGCTGTTTTTGAATTTAGTAATGAATTGTCAAAATATTTATAGATATGAACAAACTATCAAGATTTTATTTTAAATTATTTTTAGGACTTAGCTTGGTTCTGATTAATCCTTCCTTGTTTGCTGAAGAAAGTTTTATACCTAAGCCTCCTTCTCTGAATGCATCAAACTATATTCTTATGGACTCTATGTCAGGAAGAGTACTTGCAGAAAGCGGGGCTGATGAAAAAATAGAACCGGCTAGTATTACGAAAGTTATGACTGGTTACGTGGCTGTTGACCAAATACAACAAGGCTATGTTAACTTGAGTGATGAAGTTTACATAAGTGAGAATTGTTGGAAAAAAGGAGGCTCTAAAATGTTTATTAGAGAAGGAACAAAAGTTCTATTCTCTGATCTCATAAAGGGTATGGTTATACAGTCAGGTAATGATGCAAGTTGTGCTATAGCCGAGCATGTGGCTGCTTCAGAAGAGGGATTTGTAGAACTTATGCAAATGTACGCTAAAGATTTAGGGCTTGTTAATACTCAGTTTAGAAATGTGAGCGGATGGCCTGATCCAGAGCATTTTTCATCTGCTAGAGATTTAGCCATCTTAACTCAACAAATGATAAGAAATTTTCCTGAGCATTATTCTCTTTATAAAGAAAAATATTTTACTTATAACGATATTAAACAGCGAAATAGAAATAGTCTCCTTTGGCAAGATGATTCCATAGATGGTGTGAAAACAGGCCATACTGAGAGTGCAGGGTATTGTTTGGTGACCTCAGGCGTAAGGAATGATACGCGACTAATTGCTGTAACTTTGAGAAGCTCAACTGAAAAATCTAGATTAACAGATAACAGAAGATTGTTGGACTATGGGTTTAGATATTTTAGAACTAAAAAAGTATTAGAGACTAATACGGTCTTAGTGAGTGAGCAAGTTTGGGGCGGTGAGCAGGAAACAATCCAATTATCTGCTGCAACAGAGCTTTTTTTGACTCTTTCTCCTAGAGACTTTCCTAGAATAGAATCAAAAATTAAACTAAATGATTACCTGCAAGCGCCAATTGAGTCAGATCAAGTAGTTGGATCTGTTGATTTAATGCTAGATGGAAATTCCATAGCTTCTGTTGATGTAGTGGCTATGAGCAGTGTTACTGCATTGGGATTCTTTGGTCGCGCCTGGTCTAATATCAAATTACTTACCCATCAATTTTTGATGGAGGAGTAAGCAAATTAAATGTGGGTTTTTCTTAATGGCCGTATATTAAGAGAAGATAAAGCCAGAATATCTCCGTTGGATAGAGGGTTTACTTTTGCTGATGGAGTATATGAAGTAATTCCTTCATATAACAACAAACGGTTTCTTTTTGAAGAGCATTTAACAAGACTTAAAAAGTCACTTAATAAATTATTTATTCCTTGTCCCCAAGTTTTGGATGAACTTAATTCTATATTGTCTGAACTTCATAAAAAAAATGGTTTTAAGAATCAATTTTTTTACATTCAAATAACTAGAGGGGTCCAAGATATACGGTCCCATGAAGCTGAGTCAGAAATTCTCCCTACAGTTTTCATCACTTCTCAAAATTTAGACTTAAACCCTTATAGAAACAATCCAGATAAAAAAGGTTTAAGCGTAAGATTAGAAGAAGATATTAGATGGGCTAGATGTGACATAAAGACTACTGGATTAACAGGTAATATTTTATCTTCTCATGATCCTTCAAAAAGTAAGGTGGATGAGATTATATTTCATAAGAATGGAATAATTAATGAAGGGTCAAAATCCAATGTATTTATTTTGATCGAAAATTCTATTTTAACGCCTTCTCTAGATCAAAATATTCTTCCAGGTATAACAAGGGACTTTATTATAGAAAAGTTAAGAGGAACAGATTTGGAAGTGCTTGAGACGGAGGTTAGTTTAGATCAATTCAGAAGTGCTGAAGAAATTTGGTTAACCAGCTCCACGAAAGAAATACAACCAGTTCAGTATTTAGACGACTTTGAACTTCCTAGAAGAAATTCGCAAGATTATCTATGGCTTGAAGTTCTTAACTACTTTAATCATTAGAAATTTAAAGCAAGTTCACGTATAGAATGCCATGGATTTTTCTCAGAAAGGCCTTTGATTGCAGTATCAATCTCTGCAATATCTTTAAGAGATTTTTTTATTTTGGCTCTAGATGTCTTCTGAGCTCTTTTTGATAGTTGATCTAAATAATGTCTTGGCCCCCATATGCTTTTTGACGAACCTTCCTCAATGACTTTATATAAATTATAAATTTCTTTTGATAAGGCCCAAAGAATTAACGGAGGCTGAGTTCCTTCAGATTTTAGAACTTCTATAATCTTTATTGTTCTTTTTTTATCTCCAGAAATAAAAGCATTTGATAAATCGAAAATTCCATAAGTTGATGCATTTGATATTGATTTTTCTATCATTTGTAAATCAATTCTTTTTAAAGGAAATAATAATGCGAGCTTCATTAGTTCTTGAGTGGTGGCCAGCAGATTTCCTTCAGTCTTTTCAGAAAGCAGATTTATCGCATCTTTATCTATTTCTAAATTTAAATCTAAAGCTCTTTTTTCGATCCATTTTGGCATTGAAGATAGATTAATTGGTATTTCTACTACAGAAGTCCCTTTGTCTTCTAAGGACTTGGCCCAAGCACTTGATTGGACTTTCCTTTCAAGTTTCTCTGCCGAAAAAATTAAAAGTTTATTTTCATCTGGTTGCGAACAATATTCTTTAATTGCCTTTGATCCTTTGTTACCAGGACCAGTTCCTATCATCTTTACCTCGATAATTTTTTTTGCACCAAATAAGTCAAAATTTTCATTACTTGTTTCTAGAAAAGACCAATCAGTATCTTTTGAAACGATGAATGTCTGTTTTTCTTCAAACCCTTCTGCCTTAGCCAATTTAATAACATGATCGCTTAACTCAGTTATCTGAATAGATTCATCTGCAAAGAATGAATAAATACTATCAATTTTTTTTTCAGTTTCCTGAAAGAATCTATCCCTATTTAATTTCATTATTTTGACTTGCCAAAAAGAATTCCATATTTTTAAGAGCTCTTTTTACAAAGTTTTCTGATGTAATCTCTACTTCTTTCTCAAAAGCTAAAAGGTTAGATTGATTGAAATCTATATATCTAGAGTCACTAAATTCATTATTTATTTGATCTAAATCATCTGTTGTTGCTTCATATTTAATTAGATAATCAAGTCTGACTTGAGTAGTCCTTGCACCCAATCCGATGGATCCAACGTAACGCTCTATTTTATGATCAGTAATCTTCAATACCAGGTCCGGCTCGATACTTATTTTTTGAAGATTATTATTCATGAGTTTAAGTTGGCGTTCTAATTCTTTATTAAGCTCAGAGTCTTTTGATATCAATTCTATAGTCTGGTTAGAGAGTATTTTTGATTGTGATCTCAATTCATAGCCACACCCATTTAAAAAAATAAAGAATACACTTATTAATATTAGGTCCTTGATGCTTAAGATTATGCTCATACAACTATATTGAGTATTTTGCCAGGTATATAAATTACCTTTCTGATTTCTTTCCCCTCTGTATATTTAATGATCTTTTTATCATCTAATGCCAATATCCTTACTTCTTCCTCTGAAGTTTCATGGCTAATCTCAATTTCAGACCTTAATTTCCCGTTTACTTGGACGGCTATTTTTAATTTATTATCTTGAAGCAATTCATCATCTGTTTCAGGCCAACACTTATCTAAGATTAATTCGTCAGGATAAAGTTTCCACCATAAATGTTGACTTATATGAGGCGTAATGGGGGAAAGCATGAGCAAAATAGATTCTATGGCTTCATGTGCAGCTTCTCTACATTCAACACCTGATTCTGTTTCTAGAAATTCTTTCGGTATCTCATTAGATAGTTCCATGATGGAAGCAATGGCAGTATTAAAACTATGTCTTCTTTCGTAATCGTCTTTTACTTTCGCCAAAGTTTTATGCGTTTTTGATCTAAGATTCCTTATAGTCTCATTAGATGAATTAAATAACTTTTGGCTTGGGATCCCAGCCTCTATATGTTTATTAACCAATTTCCATATTCTGTTAATGAATCGATTAGCTCCTTGAACGCCTTGATCAGACCATTCTAAAGATTGCTCAGGAGGGGCTGCAAACATGACGAAAAGTCTCACAGTATCCGCGCCATATTTCTCTATAAGACCCTGAGGGTCAACGGTATTGCCCTTAGATTTTGACATTTTAGAGCCATCTTTTAATACCATACCCTGGCATAATAAATTTCTGAATGGTTCGTCGCCTTCTATTAAATCAAGATCTCTCATGCACCTATAGAAGAATCTCGAATATAGTAAATGTAAAACCGCATGCTCAATACCACCTATATATTGATCAACCGGTAACCAATATTTAGCTCTCTCATCTAGCATAGAATCTTTACTGTCAAAGCTCGCAAATCTTGCGTAATACCACGAAGACTCAAAAAAGGTATCAAAAGTATCTGTTTCTCGCTTAAAACTTCTACCATCTTGTTTTACATTTAGAAAGTCATCCATATCTTTTAGAGGCGAACTCACTCCCTGGAATTTAACTTTGGTAGGCAATTTAACAGGGAGTTCTTTTGCTGCAAGAGAAGTATCGCCATCTTTCAATACAGGTATAGGGGCACCCCAATACCTTTGCCTAGAAACCCCCCAATCTCTTAGCCTAAAGTTAGTCTCTCTACTTCCGCAATCTAATTCAATAGCTTTTTTCTCAATTTCCTTAAAAGCTTCGTCAAAGTTTAGGTCATTAAATTCACCAGAATTAATTAGAATACCTTTTTCTAAAATGGCCTCTTCTATTAATTCATTGGCATCAAAGCTATTTATTACTTGGAGTATTGGAAGTTTATATTTTTTAGCAAACTCAAAATCTCTTTCATCGTGAGCGGGAACAGCCATAAGAGCTCCTGATCCATAATCACTTAGAACAAAGTTTCCTATCCAGATAGGTATTTCTTCGCCAGTGAATGGATGGATTGCATTCAGTCCCGTGTAGATACCTTCTTTTTCTTGCTTTGCAAAGTCAGCTTCTGATTGCTTAACTTTATTTTGCTCATCTATAAATATTTTTATTTGATTATCTTTTTCGGAAAGTTCTTCGCTTATATTATGAGATGTAGAGATGGCAATAAACGAAACACCCATAATCGTATCTGGTCTTGTTGTAAAAACACTTATACTTTCTTGATGATCTTTCACTTCGAAAGTGAAATTCATTCCTTCAGATTTTCCAATCCAGTTTTTTTGTTGAACTTTTACTTGTTCAGGCCAGCCATTTAATTGATCTGTCCCTTCAAGGAGCTCTTCAGCATAATTAGTTATTCTAAGGAACCACTGTTTAAGTCTTTTCTTCTCAACCACAGCGCCAGAACGCCAACCTTTTCCATCTATAACTTGTTCATTAGCCAGAACTGTTTGGTCAACTGGATCCCAATTAACTTCTGCTTCTTCCTGATAAGCCATTCCTTTGTCTAACATTTGTAAAAAGAACCATTGCTCCCATTTGTAATAATCCTCTTCTGAGGTAGCAAATTCTCTTTTCCAGTCATAAGCAAATCCCAGGCGGGTAAGTTGAGATTTCATACTCTCTATGTTTTCTAATGTCCAGTCAGAAGGTTGCACCTTATTGTTTATTGCAGCATTTTCAGCTGGAAGGCCAAATGCATCCCATCCCATCGGTTGTAAAACATTTTTGCCGAGCATTCTTTGGAATCTACTAATAGCATCTCCAATAGTGTAGTTCCTTACGTGACCCATATGGATAGAGCCACTAGGATAAGGAAACATACTCAAGCAGAAAAACTTTTCTTTATTTGGATCTTCAGTAACAGAGAAAGTCTCATTATCAGCCCAATATTTTTGGACTGCTTCTTCAATGTCCCCAGGTTCATAGAGAAAATCTTCTTCGGGCATTTTTATTTGTCCTTATTAAGATTTTCGAGATAATTGATATTAAAGGTTCCGTTTATGAAGTTAGGATCATTTATTAGTTTTCTATGCATATCTAAGTTCGTATCAATACCTAGTACATACATTTCCTCAAGTGCTCTTTCTAATCTTGCTCTAGCATCTTCCCTGTCATTAGCCCTGCAAATTACTTTTGCTATCAAAGAGTCATAGTAGGGAGGTACTACATAATCTTTGTATAAATGGGAATCCATTCTGACACCAATTCCACCAGGGGCATGGTACTCTAAGATTTTACCTGGGGAAGGTAAGAAAGTTTCTGAATTTTCTGCATTGATCCTGCATTCAATCGCGTGTCCCTTCATCACAATATCTTCCTGTTTAATTTTTAACTCTTCGTCTCTTGCTATTCTTAGTTGCAGCTTGACGAGATCAAGACCTGTTACGCTTTCAGTAACAGGGTGTTCTACTTGTATTCTTGTATTCATTTCTATGAAATAGAAATTATCATTTTCATAAAGGAACTCAAAAGTACCCGCACTAACATAATTTAATTGGCGACAGGCTTCTATACATTGAGCATAGATCTCCTGCCTTTTTTCTTCTTTGATGTCCATTGCAGGAGCTTCTTCTATTACTTTCTGGTGCCTTCTCTGTAGGGAACAGTCTCTGTCTCCAAGATGAAGAATATTCCCATGTCTATCAGCTAATACTTGAACTTCAATGTGCCTAGGGCTCTCAAGAAATTTTTCAAGATAAACGGTAGAATCCCCAAAAGCTGCAGCAGATTCTTGTTGGGTGAGTTCAATTGCATTATCCAATTCTTCAGGAGAATAGACAATTTTCATACCCCTGCCTCCACCTCCTGATGCTGCCTTTATTATTACTGGATATCCTATTTCTTCTGCTTCTTTATGGACATTCTCACCAACGGGACCAGAAGAACCCGGCACTATGGGTAGGCCTGATTTCAAAGCAAATTCTTTTGCAGAAACTTTGTTGCCCATCATTCTTATTACGGAACCAGAAGGGCCTACAAAATCAAAACCACTTTTCTCTACTTTTTCTGCAAAATCAGGATTTTCAGAGAGAAATCCATAACCGGGGTGTACACCATCTGCACCCGATAATTCCATGGCACTTATTATTGCAGGTATGTTGAGGTAGCTTTGACTGGAGTCTGCCGGACCGATACAAATCGACTCATCTGCCATTTTTACATGCATTAAATCTTTGTCAGCTTCCGAATAAGCGGCAACGGTGGGAATTTTTAATTCCTTTGCTGCTCTTAATATACGCAAGGCTATTTCGCCTCTATTGGCGATTAGGAGTTTATTTATCATTATTTGGAAATTTCAAAAAGAGATTGACCGTACTCAACAGGTTCTGAGTTTTCTGCATTTACAGAAAGTACAGTTCCTGAAAATTCCGATTTTATTTCGTTCATCATTTTCATTGCTTCAACGATACAAACTACATCGCCTTCAGATATAACATCTCCTACTGATATGAATGGCTTAGCTCCTGGGGATGCAGATGCATAAAATGTTCCAACCATAGGCGAATTGATTGAATTAGTGTCAACTTCTTCTTTGGACGTTACTTCTTCAGCATACTCTTCAGGAGGGCTGACTTGAGGTACCACAATAGATTGGGGTTGATAGTTTTGTTGAGAGCCATGACTTTTGACTAACCTTACAGATTCTTCACCCTCTTGTATCTCAATTTCTTCAAGATTTGAGTTTTCTAGCATCTCTATTAGTTTTTTTACTTTTCTTATATCCATTTCCCCCCCTTAATTAAATTTTTTGTGAGCTGATTTTAATGCCAATTCATAACCATCAATTCCTAAACCTGATATCACACCTTCCGCTACATCTGATAAGTAAGATTTCTGTCTAAAATCTTCCCTGGCATATATATTCGAGATATGTATCTCTATAAAAGGTATCCCTACACCTGATAAAGCATCTCTAAGAGCTATGCTGCTGTGCGTGAGAGCTCCTGGATTAATAATAATGCAATTCACATCTTGATTTTTTGCTGAATGAACAAGATCAACTAATTCATGCTCTGCATTGCTTTGATGGCACAGAAGTTCAAAACTATTTTCTTTAGCAATCTTCTGAAGTCTATCTTCTATGTCCTTTAAAGTTTCTGATCCGTAGATTTCTGGTTCTCGTGATCCCAAAAGGTTTAAATTAGGGCCATTTAAGAGCATATATCTAGTCATTCGAGTATATTTTGATGATTTTCGACGATTTTAATTGAATTTTAGTTAAAAAGGTATATGTATTTTTATAAAATACTTAGGCTTTTTACATCTACAACCTTGTTGATTATCGGGTAGCAGAAACCTTTCTCATTGCACCCTTGATAAGAAACATTCAGTTTTATGTTTTCGTTTTTCAACTTTATTTCTTGGCTCACAGAATTAAAATAAACAACTACCTCACCAAAATAAATATCATTAATCTGGTTAGGATTACCAGCAATTTTTATTGACTCTATATTCTCTGTTTCAGAATAGATATTAAATTTATCTTTATACAGAAAGCAGTTTTCTTTCATGTCCCATCTAAGTATGATGCGATTCTCTGAATGCTTATTAACACTTAATTTGAAGGCCTCATCGGCAGGAAGAATTTCATCTTGAGTTAGTTGATCCAAAGGAGAGCTTGATAAAAGACTTATGGAAGAAAATAAACTAAAGAAAATAATGAATAATGCATTGAGGTATGTCTTTTTAAGTTTTTTCATTTTCTTTTTAACGAATTGTTCAGAGTCTCAATCCACCGAAGTTATTATAAAGGATCCACATCTCTATGTGCCTCTTGAAGGCTCTACCATGACAAGTGGATACCTTAGTATTAAAAACATCTCTGGTAAAGCTATTGAAATTAATGGTATCGATTGTTTACAAATAAGAGCTGAAATTCATGAAACTACAATGAATGCTCAGGGTACAATGAAAATGAAGAAAGTAGATTCTTTCCTTTTAAAATCAGGCACCAGTTCTATTTTTGTACCTGGGGGCAAGCATGTAATGTTCTGGGGTTTGAATAATTATGACAATGAACACCTTAAATGTAATTTTATAGTCACAGACGGAGATCCAATAGAAATTAATTTTCTGGTACAAGAACGTGGATAACATACTTGAAATAAAAAATTTAGTTATAGATTTTGAGTCTAAAGATTCAACTTTTAGAGCTGTAGATGATATTTCTTTGAAAATTGAAAAAGGAAAAACTCTCTCTCTTGTAGGTGAATCTGGATCCGGTAAATCTGTTACAGCTTTGTCTATTCTGCAACTCTTGCCGGCTGGTACTGTCAGATATTCGGATAATTCATCCATTCAATTTGAAAAAAAAGAAATTATAAATTCTTCAAAGAGTTATTTATCCTCATTAAGAGGCAATAGAATCTCAATGATATTCCAAGAGCCGATGACTTCTCTGAATCCTTATCAGAAGGTAGGTTTTCAGATTGATGAAACTCTCATAATTCATAGGAAATTAAATAAAAAAGAAGCAAGAACTAGGACTTTAGATCTATTAAGAAAGGTAAAAATTCCTGAACCAGAAAAAAAAGTAGATTCTTATCCTCATCAGTTGTCAGGAGGGCAAAGGCAAAGAATCATGATTGCAATGGCGTTGGCTAATGAGCCGGAACTCCTCATAGCCGATGAACCAACAACAGCTTTAGATGTAACAGTTGAAAAGACTTTACTTGAACTATTGTCTGACCTCCAAAAAGAATTTGGTATGTCTATCTTATTTATTACACATGATCTAAATATCGTTAAGAAATTCTCTGATGAGGTTTGTGTTATGAAAGACGGTAAGATAGTTGAATCGGGACAAGTGCAAAAACTCTTCGATAATCCGCAACATCCGTACACCATCAAGCTACTGAATTCTATACCTGGTAAAAAAGACTTAATGAACCTCAAAAAAAATATTCTACTAGAGGCAAGTGAGGTTGATATAAATTACCCAATATCAAAAAATTTATTTGGCAAAACCGTTGAATTTCTAAATGCTGTAAAAAAAGTAAGTATTAATATTTATAGTGGTTCAACTACTGGTTTGGTTGGAGAATCAGGATCCGGTAAATCCTCACTAGCTAGAGCGCTTCTTGGTATTGAAAATTCCAATGGAAAAATTATTTTTGATAATAAAAACATTAGTGAACTCAGTCAAAATGAAACAAGAAGTTTCAAAAAAGATTTTCAAATTGTTTTTCAAGATCCTTTCGGATCTTTATCTCCAAGGATGACCATAGGAGAAATTGTAGGTGAAGGATTGAAAGTCCATGCTCCATCTTTATCCAAGTCTGAAAGGAAAGAAAAGATAGTTAAGGCGCTTGAAGATGTAGAGCTTGAGTCTTCATCATTTTCAAGATTCCCGCATGAGCTTTCTGGAGGTCAAAGACAAAGGGTTGCTATTGCAAGGGCAATAATATTAGAACCCAAGCTTATTTTATTAGATGAACCTACTTCGGCTCTAGATGTTTCTATACAAATGCAAATACTTCACCTCCTTAAAGATTTGCAATCGAGGCTTGGACTTTCTTATCTTTGTATAAGTCATGATCTAAAGGTTATAAGATTCTTGTCAGATTATGTATATGTTATGAAGGATGGAATTATTGTTGAAGATGGAATCTCCGAAGATCTATTTGAGTCACCAAAGCATATTTACACACAGGAGCTTCTGGAAGCTTCAATAGTGTGAGTTATAGAATAATAAGTTTCTAATTTATAATTTAAATATGTCAAAAGATAAAAGAAAGTACTCTTCAGAAATTGTAGATGGAGTAGAGCAGGCCCCTTCAAGGGCTATGCTTCGAGCTGTAGGATTTGAATCTGAAGACTTCAATAAACCTCAAGTGGGTATAGCTTCTACATGGAGTATGGTGACACCTTGCAACATGCACATAGATAAACTTGCCGAATCTGCAGCAATTGGAGCAGATTCATCAGGTTCTAAAGCGATAATTTTTAATACAATTACAGTATCGGATGGCATATCTATGGGAACAAAAGGGATGAGATACTCTCTTGTCTCTAGAGAGGTAATAGCAGATTCCATAGAAACTGTAACTGGAGGGCAAGGCTTCGATGGACTCATCACGATAGGTGGATGTGATAAAAATATGCCAGCTTGCGTTATGGCTATGGCAAGACTTAATAGACCTTCAATTTTCGTCTACGGAGGTAGTATAAAGCCTGGTAATAATAGGACAGATGTCGTTTCAGTTTTTGAAGCTGTAGGAAAACATTCTGAGGGAGCAATCTCAGATATAGAACTTTTAGATATTGAATCCTCGGCAATACCCGGACCGGGTTCGTGTGGAGGAATGTATACTGCCAATACAATGGCTTCCGCAATAGAAGCATTAGGGATGAGTTTGCCAAATAGTTCTGCTCAAGAAGCAGTGTCTAGAAGTAAACTAGATGATTCAGAAAGTGCAGGAAGAGCAATAATGCACTTAATAGATCAAGATATTAAACCACGAGATATCATGACAAAGGCGGCCTTTGAAAATGCAATAGCAGTCGTTATTGCCCTAGGTGGTTCTACGAATGCAGTTCTGCATCTTCTTGCAATAGCTCATGAAGCAAAGGTTGATATTAATCTTGATGATTTCGAAAGAATTGGAAAGAGAACTCCTGTTTTAGCTGATCTTAGACCTAGTGGTAACTTCTTGATGTCTGAGCTCATTGAAATAGGTGGAATTGTGCCGTTAATGAAGATTATGCTAGAAAAAGATTTAATCGATGGACGGCAATTAACTGTTACTGGTAAAACTATAGAAGAAAACCTCTCAGGGTTTGATCCGTATCCAGATGGACAAAAAATAATTGCGGAAGTAGAAAAGCCAATTAAGGCAGATAGTCATTTAAGAATTTTATATGGAAATCTTGCTCCTAAAGGTGCTGTTGCAAAGATTTCTGGAAAAGAAGGTCTAAGATTTGAAGGAAAAGCAAAAGTTTATAATTCTGAAGAAGATGCTATGGAAGGCATACTATCTAATCAAATAGTTGAAGGAGATGTTCTTATTATTCGTTATGAAGGACCAAGAGGTGCTCCTGGAATGAGGGAAATGTTGAGCCCTACCTCTGCAATTATGGGAAAAGGCTTAGGAGATAAGGTAGCCTTTTTAACTGACGGAAGATTCTCAGGTGGTACCCATGGTTTTGTAGTTGGTCACATAACTCCCGAAGCTTTTGATGGTGGTCCAATAGCATTTATTCAAAATGGCGACCATGTATCTATTGATGCAGAATCAAACCAAATAAATCTTGATGTAACTGAAGAAGAAATGAAAAAAAGAAAAGAGTCTTGGATCTGTCCCGTAGGAGATGAAGAAGGTGGAGTCCTAGATAAGTACCGAGCATTAGTTACCTCAGCTTCTGAAGGTGCAGTTACTACAAAAAAATAATTATTAAGAATCTTGAAAATTTCTAGATTAGGCTTAATAATGAAATAACTAAATGAATCTTTTCTTATCCCAATTTATTATCTCTAAGGAGGAACTATGAATGTTGTCACATTAACAGACGACAATTTTGAAGCTGAAGTTAATGCATCGGAGAAACCTGTACTGGTTGACTACTGGGCAACTTGGTGCGGACCTTGCAAGATGGTTGGCCCAATAGTTGAAGAAATTGCTATTGAACTCTCAGATAAAATTAAAGTTGGAAAGCTTGATGTAGATGCTAATCAAACTTCTGCTGCTCAGCAAAATGTAATGAGCATACCTACCTTAGCAATATTTAAAGGAGGAGAATTAGTAGCGCAACAAGTCGGAGCTCTAAGCAAGACACAATTAACTGAATTTATAGAAGCTAACCTTTAGAAAAAACTAGACTCCGCAATATTTCAGGGTTACTATAAATCAACCAAAGTTTCTTTGGTTTACCCCTTTTTTCACGCATCAAACTTTATATGCAATTAACAGAATTAAAAAAAATGCCAGTAGAACAGCTTATTGAGCTGGGCGAAGAGTGTGGGATAGAAAATGCATCCCGTGCAAAAAGACAAGATATAGTATTTGGAATATTAAAGAGTAAGGCCAAAAGTGGCGAAGATATCGAAGGCGAGGGCGTTCTAGAGATTCTTCAGGACGGTTTTGGGTTTTTAAGGTCACCTGATTCCTCTTACTTAGCTGGACCTGATGATATATATGTATCACCAAGCCAGATAAGAAGATTCGGACTAAGAACTGGAGATACGATAAAAGGAAAAATAAGGTCTCCCAAAGATGGAGAAAGGTACTTTGCAATTCTAAAGATAGAAGAAATTAATTTTGAACAACCAGATAAAACTAAAAATAAACCCTCCTTCGAAAACCTTACTCCCTTATTTCCAGACGAAAGAATGCTTTTTGAACTAGGAACCGGAAGTACAGAAGACTTGTCTTCTAGGGTGATAGACCTTACAGCTCCCACAGGTAAAGGTCAGAGATCTTTAATTGTTTCTCCTCCAAAAGCAGGAAAAACTTTACTTCTTCAAAGCATTGCACATTCCATTGAAAGGAATAATCCTGAATGCAAAATAATGGTCTTACTGGTAGACGAAAGGCCCGAAGAAGTAACTGAGATGAAGAGATCTGTGAAAGGTGAGGTTATTGCTAGCACATTTGATGAAGCTCCAACTAGACATGTACAAGTTGCAGAGATGGCTATAAATAAAGCAAGAAGACTTGTAGAGCATAAGCATGATGTTGTTATCCTGTTAGATTCAATTACCCGTTTAGCCAGGGCATACAACTCAACTCAGGCAGCTTCAGGAAAAATTCTTACTGGCGGAGTCGATGCTAATGCTCTTCAGAAACCGAAACGTTTTTTTGGTGCGGCTAGGAATATCGAAGGTGGCGGAAGTCTATCTATTATTGCAACAGCTCTAATTGATACCGGATCTAGGATGGATGAAGTTATTTTTGAGGAATTTAAAGGTACCGGAAATTCTGAGATCAATTTAGATAGAAAGATAGCTGAGAAGAGAGTTTTCCCTGCAATAAATGTTAGGAAGACAGGTACCAGAAGAGAGGACTTATTAACTTCAGATCTTGAATTAAGAAATATTACTGTACTAAGAAAGCTTTTAAATGAGATGGATGATACGGCTGCTATGGAATGGGTTTTGGATAAGCTTAAAGACTATAAAACTAATGCAGAGTTTTTTGAGTCCATGAAAAGAAAATAACTAATCAGTTTTTTTGTTTTTCCTTTTTTTACTACCAGTATAAAAAAATATTCTATTCAATAAACCTACTATCAACACCATGATTAAAGTTGAAAGCATAATCAAAGCTATTACTATCTCTGAATTCAACTGAACCTTCTTTTCAAACAAAATAATATCTATTGGAATAAATAGGTTCGTAGTGTCATTGCTTAGCATAACAGTAAGCATGCATATAAAAATTAGTATTAAAAACAGTCTAGCTTGCATAAAGATAATATTTTGCTTCTCCGCTTTTCGATTCTTTTAGTTTTGAAAAGCCACTAGCAATAAATTCAACGTCTAAATCTTTCTCACACTCAATATATAAACAACCACACTCATTGAGAAGGTTGTATTTTGTAATTATATCCAGAGCTTTTTTTACCAAACCCTCATTGAACGGAGGATCTAAAAATATCAAATCATAACTTTCATTCATAGATTCAAAGTTTAATGACATTGCATTGGCATTGATTATCTTAACTTGAGATTTGATATTTAATTTTTTTGCTAAAGCATCTATAGATTCACATAATCCTTTTTGCTTTTCTATAAAAGTAATGTGAGTTGCACCTCTCGAGAGTGCCTCAAAACCCAATGATCCGGTACCAGAAAACATATCAAGGCATTTTGTTTCATTTAAATCATTAAATAACCAATTAAAGAGTGTTTCTTTGGTTTTACTTTCAGTTGGCCTTAAGATCTTGGTTGGCTTAAAGGGAAGCCTTGTACCTTTAAACTTACCTCCAATAATTCTAGTAGTAACTTGTCTTTTAGCCATATCGACAATATTATGCACTCAGAAGCCACTAGCAACTAATTTGCCTTGTGGTTTTTTAATGGAAAATTCAGATCTAAAGAAAAATTTTATTCAAGCCATGAGAGGCATTGCTTCGACTGTATCTGTTGTATCGGCAAAGACAGACGACATTAGGCATGCAATGACTGCAATATCTGTAGTTTCATTGTCTGTGGAACCCCCTTCAATGTTGGTTTGCGTCAATAAAGATGCATCAATCCATAATATCCTTTCTGAAGGTTCTCTTTTTTGTATTAATATTCTTTCTGATAAGCAAGAAAGTCTTTCTAAGGTTTGCAGTGAAAGTGATGAAGGAGAATCAAGATTCCAAGATACCTCTTGGGAGGAGGAAAACGGATATGTTTTTAATAGCAACTCTTTATCAAATATATTTTGTGAATGCACAAATACAATCGATCACAATACGCATACAATTTTTATTGCCGAAGTTAAGCGCACTATAAATAATGTATCTGATGGCCCTCTAGTTTATATGTCCGGTAAATATTTAAAATAATATGAAATATCTTTTTATAACATTAGTTTTATTTTCTTCTTCCATTTTTTCTTCTGACGCAAAAGTTTATTTTGTGAATATTAAAGACGGGGATAAGGTTCAATCCCCCTTTCTTATCCAATTTGGATTATCCGGGAAGGGAGTTGCTCCTGCCGGCGTAGATAGAAAAAACACAGGACATCATCATTTGCTGATAAATGTTGATTCAATTGACTTCAATACTTCTATACCTGCTTCCGACAATCATATCCATTTTGGAGGAGGCCAGACTGAAACTGTCGTTGATCTTTTGCCAGGTGAATACACCTTACAGCTACTTCTAGGAGACATGTATCATGTACCGCATGACCCACCCGTCTTGTCTAAGAAGATTTCCTTAATAGTTACAGATTAAATGAAAATAAATTTCTTAGCTATATTGGTAGCATTCTTTGCTTTGATTTCCAGTTTTGTTTCTTCTGCTATAAGAATTGATGGAATTTTGAATGAAGATGAGTGGATTTCAGCTCAAAAGATAACTGAGTTCTATGAAGTGTATCCATATTCTTTAAGAGATGTAGAGGATTTAAAAACCGAAATATTGATTTTTGAAGATGAGAAGGGAATCTATTTTGGTTTTAAAAATTATCAACCCTCTGAAACGATACGAGTAAAAAATCATCTGCGTGATGACGAGAGATCTATAACCGATAAAAATGGGGTAGCTATAGATTTTGATGGAGATGGAATTAATGCTTACCAATTTTTTGTTTCTTCTAGTGGCTCGATTGGAGATGCAACCGTTAGAAATGAAGTAGAAAGGAATTGGGATTGGGATGCTGACTGGGACTCAGCTACCAATATAGAAGACGACGTCTGGTATTCTGAATTTTTTATTCCATGGTCAGTAGTTTCTATGAAAACTGTTACTGGAGATAAACGAACCATTAAACTGGCTTTTTATAGAATGCTAATGGGACTTGGACGCGGTTTTTCTTCCATTAAAGGAAGTCCATACCAAAGTGTTTTTCTTTCAGTATTTGATGAATTCAAAGTTAAAAATTTTGATGTATCCGAAATAGATTATTTTCCTTACATAACTCTTAATCAAGATATGACAGACTCTGATTTCCTTACAAAAGGAGGTGCGGAAATTTTCTGGAAAATTGACTCTAGTAAACAACTAAATATGACCATGAATCCTGACTTTGGTCAGATTGAAAGTGACGAAGTAGTAGTTAATTTTTCATCAGTTGAAACTTTTTACTCTGATAAAAGACCATTTTTTTCCGAAAATCATAGTTTATTTGATGTAAAGGGTATGACTTTCAGGGTTCTCAATACCCGCAGAATTGGAGGAAGACCCGACTATGATTGCTCTCGATATTTAGAGGAGAACTATTGTAACGAAAATAAAATTGGAGCAAATGATATAGATTATGCTGTTCGTTATACGCAAAAGGGTGAGGTAGACTTTGGTTTTCTGGGAGCTTCAGAAAGGGATGAACGATTCAGTAAAGGCAGAGACTTTTATGCACTAAGAGTTAATACTAAAAAAGGTGGACTGAGTTACGGATACCTAGGCACATACGTCAAGAAGCCTGTTTTCGGTGATGATGCTTTAGTTAATTCTTTTGATTTTGAGTACAGACCTTCTAGCATACTGCGTTACACCGGTAACTTTCTTCATTCTGATCTTGATTCAGGCCAAGGATATGGATTAAGAACTGGTTTTGGCTACGATCCAAATAAGAATTTTTCTACAGGAGCTTCAATTTATTATCTTGATAAAAAACTCGATATAAATGACGCAGGTTATCTGGGTTTCAATAACCGGGCGATGATAATGGGCAGAACACAATTCAAGAATACTGCTTTCGAAGATAGCTCTATCTTCAGGTCTCGAACATATGAAATTGGCTATGGATATAAGGCTAATGCAAATTTTCTAAAACAAGCTGCTAATTTTGCTTTTAAAGTCGAGAGTATTTTTGCCAATACTTCTGACATGAGATCAGAGGTATTTTATAGATCTAGCGGAAGAGATCACAGAATAACTAGAAACTCTAAATTAGCTCCTTATATAAATATGCCTGAAGGTTATGGAGGCGATATAGAATTTAATGGTCCGAGGAACCCTCTCTATTTTTATAGTGTGAAGATTAAAAGAGAAAAGGGGAGTGAGCACTCTCCTCAATTGGGATGGAATAATTCGCTTAGAGGAATGATCAAATACATGCCAACTGATTTTTTATCTTTTAGTTTTTTTCATAAACACGAAAAGGAAGATAATTGGCTCAATTGGTTAGACGAAAATCTTCTAGCCACCTTTAATAAAAAACAAAGGACCTCTGTAGTAGGAATGGAGTGGTTTTCAGGGACAAAACATGAACTTCGCATCAAAGGTCAGCTGGTTGCATTTACAGGAAGAAATCCAGTTCCTTATCTTGGAGATATTAATGGAAACCTTAAAGAGACAGATATCATTATTCCAGGAATAACTATTAGTGAGCTTGCTTTCCAGGTTAGATATAGATATGAAATTCTCCCGTTGGCTTATCTTTATGTTGTCTATTCAAAAGGCGGGAGAATTTCGTCAGATGATGAAGAAGATAGTTTGTCGGAGCTGTATAAAAGACCCTGGGATAATCCAGCCGATGAAAACTTTACTGTAAAACTAAGATATAGATTTTAATAGTCCAAAAATATAGAATACCGCGCCTCAAGGGGATTTATATTGCATAGGAAGCTCATTCTTTTTTATACAGTACTGTTAGTACTTTTCACCTCTCATATCCAATCGCTAGATCTTGTTATAGACGGGAAGATCATTGAAAGCGAATGGTCTGATGCTAGAGAAATAACAAAATATTATGAAAGTCTTCCATTTACTCTTAATGATGCCTCTGGGTCTCAAAAGGTTCTTGTACTTGAAGACGAAAAGGGCATTTATCTCGGCTTTATAAATAAACAATCTAATGATTCTATAAGGACTCAAAAACATCAGAGAGATGATGAAATGGCAAATGCTGACATGGTTGGGGTCTCTATTGACTTTGATGGTGATGGTCTGTTGTCTTATGGGTTCTCTATTTCGGCTGGCGGCTCTATTCTTGATAATGTTGTTAGGAACGAAAATGAGGTTAATTACGACTGGGATTCTGACTGGGGTTATGGAGTAAGCATAGAAGGGGATGTTTGGTATGCAGAAATGTTTATACCTTGGAGTGTGGCCCCGATGAAAGCACAGAGTGGTGATAAAAGAAGAGTAAAACTTTCTTTTTATAGGTGGCTAAGAGGCGAATTTAAAGTTTATACAACCATTAAAGGGAATCCTCGTACCGAGAAGTTCATTTCTATATTCAATGATTATGAATTCAATAATTACAGTGTTTCAAAGATAGACTATTTTCCTTATATAAATTTATCAGAAGATAGAGTGCTTGATGAAGACGATACTAAAGTTGGAGCCGAGATATTTTGGAAAATAGATGCTGGAAAACAACTCAATATTGCATTGAATCCTGATTTTGGACAAGTTGAAAGCGATGAGTTGGTGGTAAACTTTGACTCAAGCGAAACTTATTATTCTGATAAGAGGCCATTTTTTTCTGAGAATCATTCTTTATTTGACGTAAAAGGTTTTAGGTTTTTTTATGTCATCAATACAAGGAGAATTGGCGCTGCACCAGATTATGATTGTTCAGTCTACACCCAAAATTTAAGAGATTTATGCAAGTCATCTCAAGTTGGAATTTCGGATATAGACTATGCTGTTCGTTATACCCAACAGAATGAATTATTAGACTTTGGATTCCTTGGAGCCTCAGAAGCTGATGAAGAATTTAGTCAAGGAAGAGACTTTTATTCGTTGAGATTACGTAAAGCTGAAAAAAAACTTTCTGTTGGATATTTAGGCACTTTTACGAAACGACCGGTCCTTGATAGAGAAGCTAATGTGAATTCCGTTGATGTTATTTATAGACCAAAGGACACAATGCGCTTCGATGCTGTTTTCATTAATTCTAAAATTGATGATCCTCTGGTTGATAAAGATTCAGGTAATGCTTTTAGATTCAGGTTTACTTCGTCTCCTACAAAACAAAGATATCATGATTTGGGCATATTTTACTTTGATGAAAACCTAGATATAACAGATATGGGATATCAAATAGAAAAGGACTGGCTTTTCGCTGGTTCTCAAAACGGACTTAAATTTACAGATTACGATGAAAATTCAATATTCCAATCAAATCAAGTGGAGTTAGGTTTAGGACTGGAGGCAAATGGAGATTTAGACAAATCTTCTAATTTCACTTATCTAACCTATAAGAGTTATTTTAGAAATACTGCATTTGTAGAGTTTACAAATTTTCATAGGACTTCATCAAAAGACTTTTGGGTTACAAGAAAAGACCCCACAGCACCATTTATTAGAAGACCAGAAAATTATGGAACAAATATTCAATTTAGTGGCCCTTCCAGAAACTTTTTTAATTATTTCGTTGAATTGAAAAGAGAAAAAGGAAGTCAATGGAGGTCAGCTACTGGCTTTGCTACTTCATATGCAGCAAAATTAAGCTTTGCGCCCAGAGATAACCTTAATTTTTCTGTCTATCATCAGAACTTAAAAGAAGACCAATGGCTGAACTGGCTTCAAGATAATTTATTAGGTATTTATTCTAGAAAACAAAGAACAACAGTGGCAGACCTTAACTGGTTCGGTGGGGATAAGCATGAATTAAGAATAAAGGCACAAATGGTTGCATTCACGGCAAGAGATCCTTTGCCTTATCTAGGAGACGCTTATGGACAACTTAATGCAATTGATATGGCCCTAGATCCTTTTACTCTAAGCGATCTGGCCTTCCAGGTGAGATATAGATATGAAATTCTGCCCTTGGCTTATCTATATGTCGTTTATTCTAGAGGCGGAAGAATTATTCGAACTGACCTAGAAGATGATCTTGAAGAGATTTATAAAAGGCCTTGGAATGATCCTCAAGCTGATACATTTACCGTCAAGGTTCGTTATAGATTTTGACACTTCTGTTCTTCAGAACAGAACCATCCGTCATCATTTTCAATTGCTTCAGAGGCAGGTAGATGTAAGTCACATGCGTTACATTTAACCATTTCAGTATTAGGTGAATCTAATTTTGTTTTTGAATCACGCTTTATTCTTGCCGTTGTATAAACAAGAAGTATCACCAAAATTAAGATTAGTAGTTGCCACATAAACTACTGAGTTACAGGTTCAGGTCTTTCTATGTCTTCCTTTCCTAGTAAGCCAAATGTGAGAACATTGGTCCATGAGCGTGTTTTAATGGATTCATTCTCTTGAAAATTAAAATCTGGATAATTAGAAGTAAGTATATTTAAGTTCCTTTTCTTTAGGTCTTCGTAGCCCAATAGATCATAAGCCTCAACAAGTATGGAAAGAGCATAGGGAGTCTGCGGAGTATTGGGAAGATGTTCAATGACATATTTTGATCTGCCGATAGCTGCAAGATAGGCTCCTCTTTGCATATAAAAGTCAGCTACATACATTTCATGTTTAGCTAAAAGGTTCTTGAGGTAGATCATTCTTTGTTTGGCGTGAGAGACATAATTGCTCTGGGGATATCTGGAAATAAACTCAGAAAGTTCATCAAAAGAAGTTTGAGCCATGACCACTTCTCTTTTTTCTAAATCTGATTGAAAGTACCTAGAAAATAAACCTGAATCGTCTGTGAAAGCTGCAAGTCCTTTCATATAATAGGCATATCCTGTGTGTGAATGTCTAGGATGTAAGTTTATAAATCTTTCAGCTGCCGATTGGCTGGCTTCAAATTGTGCATTCATGTAATAGGCATAGATCAGTTCTGCTTGAGCTTGTTCTGCATATCTACCAAAAGGAAATCTTGACTCTAATGCTTCCAAACTCATGATAGCTGTCGAATAACTTTCGCTTTTTAAGCGTGACTGCGCCTGATCATATAGCTCTTTTTCTATAAGCCTTTCATCTGGCATCTCTTCATTTGAAGAACATGCTGATACAAAGAGAATGATAAAAATCCCTAAAATACTCAGATTTCTCTTGCTAGATTTATGAAAATTGTGAACGATTGTCATTTAAATTATGAATTCTACAGATCAGATTGGTACTTGGACAGAAAAAGGTTAGCAAGGTTCGAATTATCCTTATGGAAACAAAAAAAAAGATATCACTTATTTATACCGTACTCGATTCAGATGAGGGTGATAGAGTGGATCAAATAGCTGCCAGACAATTTCCAGAATACTCTAGGGGCCATATCCAACGATGGATAAGAGAAGGTAATTTGCTGGTTAATAATCACGAAATAAAATCCAAACAATCACTTCATGCCAAGGATGTTATTTCTATAGATTTTTGGGAAGAGCCTCAATTAATGGATCTTCCTGAAGATATACCACTTGAAGTAATTTTTGAAGATGAAGAAATATTAATTATCAATAAACCGGCCGGTTTGGTAGTTCATCCAGGGCCTGGTAATGAAAAAGGGACCTTAGTTAACGCATTATTATCTCATGATAGTAATCTAGGCTTCCTTCCCAGAGCTGGTTTGGTTCATAGATTAGATAAAGACACATCTGGCCTTATGGTGATTTCTAAGACAGAGAGTTCTTACATGAACCTTATAGAACAATTAAAGCAAAGATCTGTTAAACGAACTTACTTAGCTATAGTCGTCGGAGTGCCGGTTTCGAGTAAAACTATAGATGAACCAATAGGTAGACATCCTAAAATTAGAACCAAACAAGCTATTACTCAGAACGGTAAAGAGGCCATAACCAGATTTAATAAATTAGATAGTTTTGGAGGTTATTCTTTATTACGTGTAAATTTGGAAACTGGTCGTACTCATCAAATTAGAGTTCACCTATCTCATATAGGACACCCAATTATTGGAGATCCGACTTACGGGAATAGAAATAAATTTTCTGTTGGAACAAGCGAAGAATTAAAAAAAGTTATTGTTGGTTTTAAAAGACAGGCTTTACATGCCGAAGAGCTTGAATTAATCCATCCAGGAACTAAAGAGCTTATTTCATTTAAAATTGAAATGCCTGCAGATATGCAAATTTTATTAGATCAAATAAATAGTTAATGAACCTTGAATTCCTTAGCCCCAAAACTCCACTGGGCCATAAAATACAATGCCTTACTCTGACTAGAAATTTTTTTGATAAGAATAAAATAAATGCTGATAAAGATAATTTAATAAATAATTTTTTATCATTCAAAGATATTCCTATCCAATATATGGATCAGATTCATGGGAAAAACTTACAATCGATATCGTCACATTCTTCAAAACCAATTGCCAATACTGATGCATTGTTCTCTTCTAGTACTAACCTTGCTTTAGCTGTTTTTTCTGCTGACTGTTTACCAATTGCTCTTTGTAAAAGTGACGGTAGTGAATTTGCTGTCATTCATGCTGGCTGGAAAGGCCTAATTTCAGGCGTGGTAGAATCTTCTATATCTTGTTTTACCGATTCCAGTAATTTATGTGCTTGGATTGGACCATCAATTTCAAAACAAAATTATGAGGTTGGTAAAGATTTGTACGATGATTTTATGGCCAAAGATAAAAATTCTATTTTAAATTTTTCTAAAAAGAATTCTTATAAATTTCTTTTTGATCTACAAGGAGAGGCTGAGAGAATTTTAAAGAAATATAAGATAAAAGTTCAAACGTCAGACATTTGCACATACAACTCATCATCCTTGTACTCATATAGAAAAGAAGAAACAGAGAATAGAATAGTAACTATTATTTGGAGAGAGGCATGAAGACTAAGGGCTTTATAGGATTGGGTGTAATGGGATTTCCCATGGCAGGTCATATCGCAAAGAATTATCCAACTGTCGTTTACAATCGCTCAAAGCCAAAGTCAGATGATTGGATGAAAGTTCATGCAGGCAGAGTTGCTTTAAGCCCAGAAGATCTTGGCAGTTCTTGTAATGAGATATTCATGTGTATCGGTAATGATAATGATGTAAGGGAAGCGATTTCTGGTGATAAGGGTATTTTAAAATCCATGTCTTCAGGAGGGATCATAGTAGATCACACGACCACTTCTTCTGTCCTGTCCATAGAGATGAATGAGCTCTGTTTGGAAAAAGGTATACATTACCTAGACGCACCTGTTTCTGGAGGGCAAGCAGGAGCCGAAAATGGGGCACTCACAATTATGGCAGGCGGTGATAAAGCTGCTTACGAGCAAGCCAAAGTAACTATGGATCATTATGCAAAATTTTCAAAGCTAATGGGTCCTTCAGGCTCTGGTCAATTAACCAAGATGGTGAACCAGATATGCATAGCTGGTTTAGTCCAAGGATTGGCTGAAGGTATTAATTTTTCTGAAAAAGCAGGGCTAGAAACCAAAGATGTGATAGAAGTTATTTCTCAAGGGGCAGCACAATCATGGCAAATGGAAAATCGATGGGAGACCATGTCTTTGGATGAATACGACCATGGTTTTGCCGTAGATCATATGCGTAAAGATCTGAAGATTGCTATTGAAGAAGCAGGAAAAACGGGTGCTCTTGTAGAAATCACAAAACTCATTGATGGGTTCTACAAAGATATTCAAGATATGGGCGGGAATAGATGGGACACTTCTAGTTTATTAAAAAGACTTCAAAAAAATGACTAATTTTCTTCAAGCAGACGATATAGAAGTACAAAACTTTTTTCATGAATCTAGAAAAAGTTTACTTGAGTTAGCTAAGGTTATGAAAATAGACGATTTAAGTGAAGACTTCTTAAAAGAGATAGTAATTCCAATATCTTTATTTTTACACAAACAGTTTCCTAAAAGAGAAAAACCATATTTTATATGTTTCACGGGAGGGCAAGGCTCTGGAAAGACTACGCTCTCTTTTTTTATACAAAAAGTCCTTAATGAAGTACTTCATAGACCTGCTATGGGGTTTTCTATTGATGATATATACAAATCCCAAGAAGAGAGAAGAACTCTTGCAAAAACGATTCATCCTCTTTGTTACATAAGAGGAGTTCCTGGCACTCATGACATAAATATGGGTCTCGATTTAATCGATCAATTGACTAATGCGAATCAAGATACAGAAATCAAGATACCCTCCTTTTGTAAACCAGAAGATAAACATTACCCAATGGAAGATTGGCCCGTTTACAGAGGTAAGCCAGATTTTATTTTTTTTGATGCTTGGTGTGGAGGTGCTAAGCCTTTACCAGAACAAGATTGGCTTCCTCCATTAAATCCACTCGAGATTGAAGAAGATCCTGATGGAATATGGTCAAAATGGAGCAATAAAGAGCTTTCAAAAGATTATCAAACTTTGTTTTCATTATTCGATTTACTATTAATGATTAAAGTGCCAAGTATGGATTTTGTTTATGAGAGCAGGTGGATACAAGAGCAAACTTTAGCGAAAACAGTAACAAACCCTATTTTAAAGAAAAAGATTATGACCAAGGACCAAGTTTATCGTTTTGTGATGCATTACGAGCGATTAACTCGCTATATTTTAGAAGAACTACCCACTTTTTCAGATATTGTTTTGTCTAGGGATGGTGATTTTAAATTCTCCATTTCTAAAACCCCGTAGATGTTGATATTATAGGGTTTTCTTGACTTAGACACCTCAGATGTCACAATGCTCAACCTCCAAAAGTTTGGAGTAACTTTTAAAAGAAATTTAATGGATAAAAGTAATAAATCTGGTGCAGAGGCATTAATTCATTCTCTTCACCTTGAAGGTGTCGAGTTTATGTTTGGTTATCCAGGCGGAGCTGCTTTGCATATATACGATGCTATATTTAACCAAAACTATGTAGACCATATTCTGGTAAGGCATGAACAAGGGGCTGTTCACGCAGCTGATGGTTATGCTAGGGCTACTGGAAAACCAGGCGTAGCGTTAGTTACTTCTGGACCCGGAGCTACCAATGCCATAACTGGCTTAGCAACAGCTTATATGGACTCAACCCCTATTGTTGTTATTTCAGGTCAAGTTAAATCTAATCTAATAGGAACAGATTCATTTCAAGAAACCGACATGATTGGGATCTCGCGTCCAATTGTAAAACACAGTTTTCTAGTACAAAGAGCCGAAGATATTCCTGAAATAGTCAAAAAAGCTTTCCATATAGCTACAACCGGAAGACCGGGACCGGTAGTGATTGATGTGCCAAAAGATTTAACAGATCCAGAATATAAGTTTGAATTTCATTATCCTAAAGAAATAAATATGCGCTCCTATAATCCTCCCACGGAAGGGGATACTTCAAGAATAAAGGAAGCTGTAGATTTAATTGAAACTGCTAAGAGACCAGTAATTTATTCCGGAGGAGGAGTAATCCAGAATGATGCTTCAGACGAATTAATAGAGTTAGCAAAACTGCTTAATTTCCCAGTTACAAATACTTTAATGGGATTGGGTGCTTTTCCTGGTTCAGATCCACAATTTATGGGCATGTTAGGCATGCACGGCACTTATCAAGCAAATATGGCCATGCATAATGCTGATTTAATAATAGCTATTGGAGCAAGATTTGATGACAGAATTACTAACGATCCTAAGCAATTTTCTCTTGGAGCCAAAAAGATACATATCGATGTAGACCCTGCATCTGTATCAAAAATTATACACGCAGACATTCCAATTGTTGGCTCTGCTAAAGAATGTTTATCTGCACTCCTTTTAGAACTTAATTCTAGAAATCTAAAACTAAATGAATCCGATATTTCAGAATGGAATAAACAAATATCTACTTGGAGGGATGCTCATGGCCTGAATCATTCCCTGTTAGAGCTTGGACCTCAAAACGGAAAGATATTGCCTCAACAAGTCGTTCAGTCACTTTACAAAGAAACCAATGGGGAAGCATTTATCACGTCAGATGTAGGACAGCATCAAATGTTTGCTGCTCAGTATTATCATTTTGATAAACCCAGGCAGTGGATTAATTCTGGTGGTCTTGGAACTATGGGTTTTGGTCTTCCATCTGCAATGGGCGTTCAATTAGCCTTCCCTGAATCTACGGTAGCCTGTGTGACGGGTGAAGGAAGTATTCAGATGTGTATACAAGAACTGTCGACCTGTCTGCAATACGGACTGCCAATCAAAATAATCAATTTAAACAATGCTGCTCTTGGAATGGTTAGGCAGTGGCAAGATATGCAATACGGAGGAAGACATTCTTCTAGTACATATGAAAATTCACTTCCCGATTTTATTGCTCTAGCTGAATCCTATGGCCATGTTGGAATCAAAGTTACCAAGTTCGAGGATTTAGAAGCTGCTATGAAGGAATGCGTATCACTTAAAGATAGATTGGTATTTTTAGATGTTGATGTCGATCCAAATGAGCATGTATACCCTATGCTTGAAGCTGGAAATGCTATGGATCATATGTGGTTAGGAAAAGAAGAAAAGACTTGGAAATGAAAAGAGTTATCGCATTATTAATGGAGAACCAACCAGGTGCTCTCTCAAGAGTAGTTGGGCTCTTTTCTCAAAGAGGATATAACATAGAAACACTAGTTGTAGCACCTACCACTGATCCAACTTTATCAAGACTGACTATGTCTACAGAAGGTGATGAAAAAGTGGTTGAGCAGATAACTAAGCAATTAGATAAATTAATTGATGTGGTTTTGGTTACAAACTTAAGTGAATCTGAATTTGTTGAAAGAGAATTAATGCTGATAAAGTTTAGAAAAGATTCTTTTCCTGAGAATGCTTTTCAAGACTCTAATGTTGTTTCTAAGAATGATGAAGTTATTAATGTACAAGTAGTTGGTACTTCATCAGAATTAGATGCATTAATCACAGAGATTAAAGGAAGCAATCCTATAGAAGTTGTCAGATCTGGTTCTCTGGGGATATCGTCTGATAAAAATACATTAAGTATAGAAAATTAAAAGGAGAGAGTTATGCAAGTTTATTATGATAAAGATGCTGATCTAGATATTATAAAAAATAAAAAAGTAGTCATCGTTGGTTATGGTTCTCAAGGTCATGCGCACGCAAATAACCTTAAAGATTCGGGTGGCAATGTAACTGTTGCATTAAGAAAAGAATCCACTTCATGGGCTAAAGCTGAAGCTGCTGGACTGAATGTTCAAGAAGTTGCTGAAGCTGTGAAAGATGCAGATATGGTAATGATACTTATGCCAGATGAGCTTCAATCAGCTACTTATAAAAGTGAAATAGAGAGTAATATCAAAGAAGGCGCGGTCTTGGCTTTCGCGCATGGATTTAATATTCACTTTGACATGATAGAGCCTAGAAAAGACCTAGACGTTATTATGGTTGCTCCTAAAGGACCTGGTCATACAGTCAGATCTCAATATGAAATTGGTGCTGGAGTTCCCTGTCTTATAGCAATTCACAAAGATGTCTCAGGCAATGCAAAAGAAATAGGCTTGTCTTACGCTTCTGCAATAGGTTCTGGAAGAGCGGGCATAATTGAAACCAACTTTAAAGATGAAACCGAGACGGATTTATTTGGCGAACAGGCTGTGCTTTGTGGTGGTTTAACTCAATTAATTCAAAATGGTTATGAAGTGTTAGTTGAAGATGGATATCCACCTGAGATGGCATATTTTGAGTGTTTACATGAGGTGAAGCTAATTGTTGATCTAATTTACGAAGGTGGATTAGAGAATATGAGATACAGTATTTCAAATACAGCTGAATTTGGCGATTATGTCAGTGGACCTAAAGTAGTAAATTCAGATGCTAAAGAAGAAATGAGAGCAGTGTTAAAAAGAATACAATCCGGTGAATTTGCTAAAGAATTTATGGATGATTGCAGAGAGAGTAATGATGGAAAGGGTGGCCCAAGAATGAAGGAATATCGTCAACAAACTGCTGAACATTCAATTGAAAAAGTAGGCTCTGATCTCAGAGCCATGATGCCTTGGATAGCACAAAATAAAATTGTAGATAAGGCTAAGAACTAAATTTATGTCCGAAGATCCTCAAGAAAGTCTAGATCTCTTTGATGATCATGAAGAGGTCGTTTCAGAGGATGGAAAAAAGGTAACTAGAAAAGGTATTTATTTACTCCCTAATTTATTAACTACAGCATCTCTTTTCTCCGGATTCTTTTCGATAGTCTCAGCCATAAATGGTAATTTTATAGCTTCAGGAATGGCACTTTTTGCTGCTCAGATGTTGGATGGATTAGACGGCAGAGTTGCAAGACTTACTAATTCGCAGAGTCTATTTGGTGCTCAATATGATAGCCTTTGTGATGTAATTTCATTCGGTTTAGCACCCGCTATTATCGTTTTTCTTTGGGGCCTAGATTCTTTGGGTCAGACTGGTTGGGTATTTTCGTTTTTCTATGTTGCAGCCGCAGCATTAAGATTAGCAAGATTTAATACATATATTGGTTCAGAAGATACATATTTCAAAGGACTTCCAAGCCCTGTTGCCAGTGCTATGGTTGTATACTTTGTTTGGGCCATGAGTTCATACGGTGTTCAGGGAGAAGAGGTGGGTAGCATACTTGCTATTTTTACCGCTATTCTAACAGGCTGTGTTTCTCTCTTAATGGTAGTTAATATTCCTTATTACAGTTTTAAAGAAATAGAACTCAAGAAGAGAGTTCCCTTCTTCAGTATGTTATTCGTCGTATTTATCTTCGCGCTAATTTCTATAGATCCGCCAATAGTACTCGCGCTTTGCGCATTTGTTTACGTCGCATCCGGCCCAGTAATTTGGGCTGTAAAAGCCTTACGTAAATAGCTATTTTCTAGTAAGATGCGCGCTCCACGTAAGTGGGTCTGTAGCTCAGCTTGGTTAGAGCGCACCCCTGATAAGGGTGAGGTCGGAAGTTCAAGTCTTCCCAGACCCACCATCATTTAAAGTAGTATCCAAACTTGTTCTAGATTTTTTAATAGAATAGAAACAAAATCTTTTGATTACAATATGAATAAAAAGGAACTATACCTAAAGCAATTAGTCGCTAGAGGTTATGACAACCCAAAATTATCTGACTTGAGTGAGTCTTCACTTAGAGAGATTCTAAAAAATGAAGAATCCTTTTATCAGAGGAATTCTAGTGAATAAAGCTTTGCTTTGGTTCGCTTACTTTTTAGTTTTTACTACACCAATACAAATATTTTTTTGTCTTTGGGTATATTCTTTCGTCTTTTCGAATGAATACAGTCTCTTTACTTTCAGTACTTCTGACTTTATG
>SGZM01000030.1 GCA_004214065.1 Gammaproteobacteria bacterium
TGAACTAAATAGCTCTGGGTACTTAAACATATAACGTGTTGCGCCCCGACCTCCTTGAGAAAATCCTTCAAGACCTCTAGAAGACCTGTGATTAATAGTTCTGTATTTACTATCTATGTGAGGTATTAATTCTTTTATAAAAACATCTTCCCCATTGGAGTCTTTCTGTTCTGAGTTGTAATGGCTAAGCTCACCTCCATTCACAAAAATATACAAAGCCGGTTCTATGGAATTGTCCTTAAAAATAGTATGAATAAAATTAGAGATATAAACTGATCTTGCTTCATTTCCTGGCCTACCTCCATGCAAGTAATAAACGGTCCTGAAATCTTTCTGAGGTTGTTTGTTATAAGAGTCCGGGATGTATATGTAATAGCCTACTGGAATAGACATTGAACTGCTTATAAAAGATCCCTTTATTAACTGAACAGGCAAACTGTATCTTTCGTTAACATCGTTTTGCCAAGAAAACTCTCTGGAGAACTCTTTGATAAACTCCTTGAGTTCATCTTTGCTTGCTATGTTGTCACCGTTTAAGTCTACCAGGGAGAAACCGAGACCTGGCCACTCTGATTTCTGTATGATTCCATCAGAATTTTTATCTAATTCTTGAAATCCCTTAAGAGCAAGTTCAATCCCAATAAAAGCCGCGATGTTTTGGTATTGAAAGGCAACTATCAATATTAAAATACTTAGAAGTATCCAAATTGGTCTCATTATTTACTAACTGCGTACCCCCAGTAGTTATATCCTGCGATTTTTGGAGTATTTGGGAGGTACATTTCCTCCATTTCTATAATGTCGAAGCCTGAATCTTGAATTAATGAAGGAATTTTTCTATTTATATTACAGCCACCCGCAAGTTTTCCCCAAAAAGGGTTAATTCTATTTTGCCACTTCCTTATATTCTGATCTGGAGCTTCCCCGTGCTCACAAAAAATCATTTTTCCATCCTCCTTCAATACCCTTCTTATTTCTTGATTTGCTCTTTGAACCTCTGGAATAGTGCACATGGTATAGGTCACCAAAACACAATCAAAATAATTATCAGGCAAAGGAATATCTTCTGCGCCAGAAGATATAAATTTTACTTCCATGGATTCTTCATCTGCAACTTGCTTAGCCATTTCACTAAGCTCTTCTGAAGGATCAAGTCCCCAAATTTCGTCTATCTTAGCCTTATCATAAAAGGGTAAATTTAAACCCGAACCGATACCTATCTCTAAAACTTTGCCCTCAGCTAGAGGAACAACTTTTTTTCTTTGATAGGAAACGGGCTTTGAACCGCAAGCACAGTTAAGAAATTTTGGTAGTACATATTTTTCATATAGACTCATAAACTAAATCTAATACTTACCTCAATTAAAGGCAATAATTATGAATGAAAAGCTAGAGAATAAAGTTTGTTTAATAACAGGTGCCACGAATGGCATCGGCGAAGAGGCAGCCAAGGAGCTCAATAAAATGGGTGCTGAAATTGTTTTTGTCGCAAGGAATCAAGAAAAAGGAAATAAACTAAAAGAAGAATTATTAAAAGATACAGGCCGGGAAGCTACGATGATTATTGCTAATTTATCCTCTCAGGATGAAGTGAAGAAAGCAGCAGAAGAATTTCTGGCTCTAGGTAAACCTCTAGATATCCTTCTAAATAACGCAGGAATAATGAACAGAGAGAGAAACGAAACTATTGATGGATTAGAAGAGGTCTTTTCAGTCAATCATCTTGCTTACTATACATTTACTCTGATGTTAGCTGAAAAACTTAAACAGACAGCAGGAGCTCGAGTTGTAAATGTAGCCTCAGGTGCACATCAATTTGTTAAAGATATGAATTTTGATGACCTTCAATCTGAACAAACGTATAAACCTATGCAAGTTTATGGGCAATCAAAATTAGCAAATATATTATTTACTAAGACCCTCGCTAAGAAACTTTCAAATTTTGATGTCACTGTTAACTGCCTTCATCCAGGATTTGTGAGCACAGGAATTGGATCTAACAATAATAAGACCTTATGGACATTTCTTATGTTCCTAGCAAAACCTTTTGCAAGAAACACAGATAAGGGAGCTGAAACTTCTATTTATTTATGTTGTTCACCTGAAGTTAAAGACGTGTCAGGGGAATACTTCGTAGATTGTAAAGTAGAAAAAATTTCAGAAGCAGCCAAAAGTTCTGAACAAGCAGAAAAATTGTGGAAAATTAGTTCTGAGCTAACCGGACTAGAATTATATTGAGGACAGAGGGTCTACATCAATAGACCACCTCACTTGTTTGGATAATTTTGGATCGTAGAGCCTAGATTGCATAATATCTAGATATTTATGTAAATTGGACCTATTTTTGGAAAAGATACTTAGTTCCCATCTGTAGACTCCCGATTTCTTTTCCATAATAGATGGTAAAGGTCCAACTATTCTCACATTAGCCCTTATCTTTTCATCTATCTTAGTTTTATTCAGTAAGTTTAAAATAAAATCTCTACTCACTAGACTCTTAGGAGATTCAGCAAAAATCTTCGCTTGAAAAGTAAAAGGTGGAATCTTTGAAGATTTTCTTTCTTCTAATAGTTTCTTAGCAAACCCGTTATAACTTCCTGTGATAATTTCTTCAATCTGAGGATGATCTGGACAGTAGGATTGTAGTATCACTCTTCCTGGTTTCTTATCTCGTCCTGCCCTACCAGAGACTTGAGTCATAAGCTGCGCTACTCTCTCACTGCCTCTAAAATCAGCACTGAATAAACCTGAATCTGCATCTATAATTCCAACTAATGTGACATCAGGGAAATGATGCCCTTTTGCTAAAAGTTGTGTGCCTAGTAGTATCATGGGCTTACCTTTTCTGACTTCATGGAAATACTCATTGAGCGTTTCTTTTTTTCTGGTGGAATCACTATCAATTCGCAAAGTGGTCACATCAGGAAAATGATTTTGCAAAAACTCTTCAATTCTTTCAGTACCAAAGCCATAAGTTAGAAAATCATTTGAATTGCATGATGGACACTTATTTGGATATAATTTTTGTGCTTCGCAATGATGGCAATGAAGCTTTAATGGATTCTTATGAACGGTCATAAGTGCGTCACATCTCTCACAATTTGAGACCCAACCACAGACCTTACAAATCATTGAAGGCGCATATCCTCTTCTGTTAAGAAAAATTAAAACTTGATTGCCTTTTAAAAGTTCTGATCGAGTTGCCTCTAAAAGTTCTTTACTTAACCCTTCGTATAACTCTTTACCTCTTAAATCAACTGCTTGAAAAGTAGGTAGACTGGCTCCGGTAGCTCTTTTACTCAGCTTAAGCACTGTATATTTATCTTCTTGAGCATTTTTTAGAGTCTCTAAAGACGGAGTGGCCGATGCCAAAACAACAGGCACTTTTTCTAACTTAGCTCTATAAAGAGCCATATCTCGAGCAGAATAACGAAACTTATCCATTTGTTTAAAAGACAGATCATGCTCCTCATCTACTACAATTATTCCTAGATCTTTCATGGGTAGAAAAACACTGGAGCGAGTACCTATAATAATATCAACCAAACCTCTAGACGCGCCTAACCAGGCGTCCACTTTTTCACGATCATTTTTAGCCGAGTGAAAGGACATAACTCGATCGCCAAAATATTCCTTAAATCTCTCTTCTGCTTGAGGGGCGAGACCTATTTCAGGGATAAGTATTAAAGCTTGTTTGCCTTGGTTAACTACTTCCTGGATGGCCTGCAGATAAACTTCTGTTTTACCACTGCCTGTAATGCCATCTAGCAAAAAAGTTATATTCTTGTTTTGGGCTTTTTTTATAGTATTAACTGCCTCTATTTGTTCGGGATTAAGTTTCTTAGTAGCCAATAATTTATTATTCTCAAATTTCTTATAAGGAGATAGCTCCCTTGCAAATCTCTTTATATAACCCTTGTCTATAAGCCCATTGATCACCGAAGTGCCGATACCAAAAGCTTTAGCTGATTGAAGGGTTATTTCTTTCTTTTCCTTTAGTAAAGCAACTAACTTTTTCTGATTAGGTGCACGCGAAAGTTCCTCTTCTGATAAAAAAGATCCCTTGGAAGTCAGTTCAATATATTTACTCTCTTTAAACTTTGCTTCCTTTCCTTTTCTTATTGAAGGAGGAAAGAAATACGAAATTATTTCCCCTAAAGGATAGTGATAATAACGTGAGGACCACTCTGCAAGATTCATAGAATGAGTATTCAATAAAGGTGTCTCATCAAGCAGCTCTTTAATGTGTCTATATTTTCTTTTATCTGATGAATCTTTTTTGGTAAAACTCCAAACCACGCCAACTAATGTCCTTCTCCCAAAAGGCACTAGAACTCTCGATCCAACTTCTAAAGGGGAGATATGATTTTTAGGAGGCAAATAGGAGAATTTCCCCATTAAAGGTATGGGTACTAAAACCTCTATTAATTCTGATTTCATAAACTAACTTTCAAACATTCTAAATTAAATTATGCATTTGCCATGTATTGTCTGTCTGGTATAGTGCTCCACCATATTTTTAAATACAAGATTATTAAATGAGAAAAGACATTCATCCAGAATACCGAGAAGTACTGTTCCATGATAAAAGCGTGGATGTGTATTTTCTTGTTCCTTCAACACTAAAAACAGACGAAACGAAAGAATGGGAAGATGGAAAAACTTATCCATACTGTGTTCTTGATATTTCATCTGCTTCTCACCCCTTTTATACTGGTAAGCAGAAGCTTGTAGATACCGGTGGAAGAGTTGATAAGTTCAGGAAGCGTTTTGGAAATAAATCTAAAGCGACTCCAGCTGCTGAAGCCCCTGCAGAAGAAGCTGTAGCGGAGGAAGTTGTTGCTGAAGAAGCTGTAGCGGAGGAAGTTGTTGCTGAAGAAGCTGTTTCTGAGGAAGCAGTTGTTGAAGATGCGGCTGAGGAAGAAACACCTACTGACGAAGAATCATCAAAAGAATAAGTTAATTTCAACTATAAAAAAGGCGCTTAAAGCGCCTTTTTTATTACTTAAAACATAACCTACAAAATAGTGGAAGCTCTAAGAATAAGCTGATGATCTATTGTTGCGGTGACGGCAACTGATCTGTTGAAGTTTGCAAAGTCTTCTTGAGAACTCTGTTGAACTTTTCCCATATCAGTAAAATTATCGTAGCCCATGCTATATATCATTTTTCCAGAATAGCCTCCGCCCATTCCTTGCCATAATCTAGCTTTTGCACCATGTTTTTCATGTATTTCTTTAGCTCCGTAACATGACTTTATGAACTCTTTGCCCATCCCATCTTCTGGCAAGATATTCCAAGCAGTTGCAAAGACAATATCACCTGATGTCTCAGCTCCTCTTTCAAATCCTGGCACTTCAACCATCTCGAAAGAATCTAGCATTTCACCTGTTCTATTAGTTATCGACTCAAGATACCATTGCTGAATATCTGCATCAGATTGCATCATGTCTTGTGCTGCTCCATACTCTTCCCAGTCATTAAACATGGTCATTGACCACACCTCTATGCCAGGGGTTCCCGAGTGCGACACTCTTAAGAAATTCTTTAAACCTTTTGATTGCATTAATTTAGCCCCTTCTGACGTAGCGGCCATGTAGTCAGCTTCCTTGCCAACAATAGCTGTTGAAATTTGTACTCTAGCAATTGCCATAATTTTCTCCTTTAATGTGAAATATCGCCTTAAATATCCAGCAGATGTAAAAAACTGTCAAGTGAATAAAAGTGAAATACAGATAAGAATGTCTAACAGATGTAAAAAACTTTCAAGTGAATAAAATTAAGCTAAAGTCTAAGTTAGCTCTGAGGATATAAAATCTATGATTTTTTTAGAAATCTTCTTTTTATTTTGCTTTTCTAAAACTTTTTCTTCTGCATTGGTTATAAGCGTGACCTCGTTCTCATTAGAATCAAAACCTATTTCCTTATTTGAGACATCGTTGGCCACAATGAGATCTAGTCTTTTATTTTTTAGCTTTTTCTTAGCATTACTAAGCAGATTATCCGTTTCTGCTGCAAAACCAACAAGATATGGTCTCTCGTTTAATTCGCTAACAGATTTTAAAATATCTTGATTCTCTTGAAGTTGAAGTGTTAATGAAGATTTATCTGTATCTTTTTTAATCTTAGATTCATGAAAAGTAACAGGTCTATAATCAGCAACTGCAGCAGTACCGATATAAACATCCTTGCTTTTGACATGATGCATTACGGCCTCGTGCATTTCCTTGGCGGTTTCTATTGAGACAAAATTGCAATTAGGTGGTGGCTCCAAGTTTACAGGTCCGCTTATAAGAGTGACTTTTGCTCCAGCTTCAATAGCAGCTTCTGCTAAGCTGTAACCCATCTTTCCGGAGCTTCTATTTGTAATAAATCTAACCGGGTCTATAGGCTCTTGGGTGGGGCCTGCAGTTATCAATATACTCCTTTCTGACAAATTACCTTGGTCAAAGGACGAAGAAAATAGTTCAAGTATTTCTAAAGGCTCTAACATTCGGCCAAGTCCAACATCACCGCAAGCTTGCTCGCCAGAGCCGGGTCCACATATTTTAAAACCTTTTTTTTGTAGATTTTCTAAGTTTTCTTGAGTTCTATTATCTTTCCACATGGCTTGATTCATTGCTGGAGCTATTGATATAGGGCCATCAAATGCAAGTGACACGGTTGAAAGTAAATCATCTCCTCTTCCTGAAGAAAGTCTAGCTAAAGTATTAGCAGTTGCAGGCGCAATTAGAATAGCATCAGCCCACTTTGCAAGCTCTATATGACCCATAGCAGCCTCTGATTCGGCATCTAGTAAATCAGTAGAAACCCTATTTCCTGATAAGGCCTGTAAAGTTAAAGGTGTAATAAACTCTTCTGCTGAACTTGTCATAACGACACGCACAGAGCTTCCAGACTTTTTTAAATGACGAACAATTTCAGCAGACTTATACGCTGCTATACCGCCCGTAACCCCTAAAATGATGTTTTTATTAATTAAAGATTTCAATATTTTATTCTCTTAAAATGAGATTATAGCTGCTTATTCTTGCTTGCTGTCAATGCTTCTGGTATAAAACGCGGCTCTACAAGGAAATATTAAATAAAGTTATGTCTAAAGTTTGCCAAGTAACAGGAAAAAAGCCACAAGCAGGCAATAATGTCTCGCATGCCAAGAACAGAAATAAAAGAACCTTCCAGCCTAATCTTCATAAGCATAAATTTTGGGTCGAATCTGAAAAAAGGTATGTAAGTCTCACTGTTTCAGCAAATGGAATGAGAACCATTGATAAAAATGGCATAGATAAAGTACTTGCAGATCTGAGATCTAGGGGAGAAAAAATATGAGAGAGAAGATAAGATTAGTTTCTTCTGCTGGAACAGGACACTTTTATACAACTGACAAAAATAAATCTGCGATGCCAGATAAGATGGAGATCAAGAAATTCGATCCAGTTGTTAGAAAACACGTCGTTTATACAGAAGCAAAAATTAAATAACTCCTGCCGCTTCTTTTATTAGGCGCTGTTTAAGGGCCTTGGTATTATTTGCAAAATCAAAAGCAAAGCTTCTACCTAACTTTATCCAAATATTTTCTGAACCGAACCCTCTCTTGAAGGCTTCCATTAGAGCAATCATTTTATAACTCTCAGGCTCTCTTCTTTTACTGTAGGATCTAAGTATTTCTTTATCGTATAAAGCCCTTCCGTATCTATTCGCAGATGTGAGTAGTTCAGATAACTCTTTTACATCGGCGATGCCTAAGTTCAACCCTTGTCCCGCCAGAGGATGAATAGTATGAGCGGAGTCTCCTACCAAAATTGATCTTCCTTTATAAAACTTCTTGGCATGGAGCTGATGTAATGGAAAAGAATCAATATCTTCTTTACATATTATTTCACCAAACCTATCTTCAGTTTTTAGTCTTAACTCTTGCATTAATAAGTTTCGCTCTAGTTTTAAAATTTTTTGTCCATACTCTTCATCTGTAGACCAAATTAATGAGGCTTCATTTGACCCTTGAGCTAAAGGCAATAATGCAATCGGTCCGGTGTCAGTAAAAATCTGAAAAGCAGTTTTATTTAAAGATTTCTCAGTGACAACAGAAGCAACTAAGGCTTGTTGTTGATAACTCCATGTTCGAATAGGGATTTGCGATAAGTCTCTAACCTTTGAAAGCGAGCCATCTGCACCAATCAGAAGTTCTGACATTATATTTAAACCCGCGTGAGTTGAGATTTCTACTTTATGAGGATCGTGCTTAACGTCCATTAAAGAATCTTCTTCAATCAGCCGAATTTCTGGGATTTTTTCTAGCTCATTAAATATTGCTTCTAAAATAATATTATTATGAACAATAACACCCAGATCCTTCCTAGAAATTTCAGCTGCATTAAATTGAACAGAAGATGATCCTTCAGCATCCCATACATAGATCTCCTCAAACTGCTGAGAATTTTTTTCTATAGTTTCCCAGATACCCGCCTCTCTTAAAGAGTTTATAGATGAGAGATTGAGTGATGTTGTTCTACCAATAAAAGGATTAGCTAATTTTAAGGAGGGCTTGCCCTTATCTATCAAACAAGTATTAACTCTTGCTTTACCTAAATAGAGAGCCAATAAGGCCCCAGCAACTCCACCCCCAACAATTGTTACTTGGTAGTTCACTTAACCTTGAACGGTATGCTCGACTTCTTCAATAGTTCTTGGAACATTAGGGGTTAGTACTTCAAAACCTGAATCCGTAATAGAAATATCATCTTCTATCCTGACGCCTATACCCTTCCATTTATCATCGACATCTTCCAGAGTATCTAAAATATAAATCCCTGGTTCTACTGTCATAACCATACCCTCTTCGAGTTGTCTCCAGTCACCGTCCTTCTTATAACCTCCAACATCATGGACATCCATGCCAAGCCAATGACCAATTCTATGCATATAGAATTTTGAGTACGCACCTGTTTCTATATTTTCTTCTTTTGACCCCTGCAATAAACCTATAGATATTAGACCCTCTACTATGACTTCTACAGATTTCTCATGCATTAAATTCCACTTATTTCCGGGCTTTGCTTGTTCCATAGACTGTTTATGAGCCTCTAACACTATCGAGTAAATTTCTTTTTGTTCCGGTGTAAATTTTCCATTAACCGGAAAGGTTCTCGTTACATCTGAAGCGTAATACTGATATTCACATCCAGCATCTACAAGCACTAAATCGCCATCCTTTAATTCAGCATTGTTTTCAACATAATGAAGTATGCAAGAATTGTTTCCTCCTCCAACAATAGAATTATAAGCAGGAGATCTTGCACCATTTTTATTAAAAGCATATAAATATTCAGCTTCAAGTTGATATTCGTACATTCCTGGAGTGACTGCCTGCATTGCCCTAATGTGTGCCTCTGTAGTAATTTCAGCAGCATGCTTCATAAGGTTCATTTCATGATCTTCTTTAATAAGTCGCATCTCATGTAAAATTAAGTCTAGAGATAATAAATTCTGGGGCGGCTCAGCTCCGGCTCTGGTATTCTTTCTTATGTGCTCAACCCATTGCGAAATTTTTAAATCCAGGCCATTAGGAGCGCTCATAGAAAAATAGATATTCTTAATTCCTTCTAATAAATGAGGCATCTGTTGATCAATAGAATTAATACTATATGCCGAGTCTGCTTGATACTCTTGCATGGCACCATCTTGACCTGATCTAAAACCGTCCCATTGTTCACGAAGAGGATCTCTATCTCTACAGAAAATTATAAACTTTTCTTTCTCTTGGTCAGGTCTTATCAAAATTAAAGATTCAGGCTCTTCGTATCCAGATAAGTAGTAGAAATTGCTATCTTGTCTGTAAGCGTAATCGGTATCAGAGATTCTAGATTTAACTGAAGCAGCGGCAATAATGATTGCTGAATCTTCTAAAACTTTATTAGCTAAATGTGACCTTCTCTCAGAAAAATTATTATTCATATCATTTATGGTAAATATAAGTACTTTATGAAGAAACATGGTAGCAAGAAATTAAGTTCAAAGTTAAACTTAAACTGGAAAATGTCTGAAAATAAATTTGATAATTTAGAAAGTGAAGTGCACGAGCTCATTAAGCTTAGTCAGCAACTTAAGGAAGTGAATGATCACCTTGCAAAAAAAAATAAACAACTATCAAAAGAGAATAATAGACTTTCAAAAAATCTTGAAGTAGCGAAAGAAGGCATAACTAAGATAATCAAATCATACAAAAGCCGATGAGCAAAGAAACAACTACGGTAAAGATCTTAGGTACAAATTATAAAATTGCCTGTCCTCCTGAGGAAGCAGAAGAAGTTCAGAGGGCTGCAGTGTTTTTAGACTCTAAATTGAATGAAATAAAAAAGGCATCCGGTTTGGATGAAAAAAAAGCTGCAATTATTACCGCACTTAATATAAGCAATGAATACTTAAAGAACTTATCAAATGTAAGTGAAGATGAATCAGTTAATGAAGGCCTAGAAAACCTTACTCTTGAAGTTAAAAAGCAGGTAGAAAGTTTATCTTTTAAAGCGTAACAAGTAGGTTATAATTTTTGAGTTTCCTGGTTTATTCGACAGTTTTTACTACTCTCGAGCCGATAAAAAAATAATAGGAGATTCTGAAAAGTTTTTGTTGTGCATACCCATTTAATGGGAAGCCTGATAAATTGACGGGATCACCGCCTTGAACTTCACGGTTCAGGGCAGTAATAAACAACGGTAATCCGGGAAACACCATTCATGAGCAGTAAGTCTGAACTCAGAAAAAAATACATTAAAATAAGAAAGGAAATTCCTCATGACCTTTTAATGGAGGCAGAAGCCAGTCTATTAGATTTAGTAAAATCTAATTCTCAATTATTTCAAAATAAAAGAATTGCTTGCTATTCATCTATTGAAAACGAAATGCCAACTCATTCGTTAATAGAACTCTTTTTAGATATGAAGTCCGATATTTATCTTCCAAAGATGATAGAGGGCTCGAAAATACTTCAATTCAAACAATTAGAAACCAGGGAGGCATTAAAAGAAAATAGCCTTGGAATTTTGGAGCCAACAAGTAACAAAGAGATTGATCCAAATGATTTAGAAATAATCTTATTACCTTGCGTCTGTTTTGATGAAATGGGATATAGAGTTGGAATGGGAAAAGGTTACTATGATTATTCGTTAGCAAATATTGAAAATTCAAATCCAAAACTTATTATCTTGGCATATGATTTTCAAAAGGTTGAACATAGTTTTCCTGAAAAATTCGACGTAAAAGCCGATGCCTGCATAACAGATAAGAAATTCTATAAGTTTTACTAAAAATTATTTTAAGAATGCCTTATAGGCTGTATTCTCAGTTTCATCCCAGAATCTAAACCCAGTATCACTTAAATACTTTAGTAATTTAGGATAATTTTTTTCCTTCGACTCAAAACCTACAAGTACTCTTCCATAAGCCGATCCTTGATTCCTGTAGTGAAATAAAGTGATATTAAATTTATCACTTAATTTATCTAAAAAATCTACTAATGCGCCTGGTCTTTCTGGAAATTCAACTCTAAAGATAAATTCTCCCCTTTCCGAAACTGCATTTGGCGCTCTTCCACCAACCATGTGTTTAATATGTAATTTAGCTACCTCATTTTCTGAAAGGTCTTTAGGCGAAAATCCTTTAGATTTAAGGTGTTTAATTAATTTTCCTTTACCTTCTTTATCATTGAAGCGACAAGCAACAAAAATATTTGCTTCTTCGCTTTCTTCTGCTCTGTAATTGAATTCCGAAATACTCCTTTTACCAAGGAAGTTACAAAACCTTCTAAAGCTTCCTTTTTCTTCAGGAATTTTCACACTTAGCAAAGCCTCTTTGCTTTCACCTAACTGAACTCTCTCTACTATATGACCTAAACGATCAAAATTTAGGTTTGCTCCTGAATTAATTGCTACAAGTTGTTTATTTTTTAACCCACGAGACTGACAATACTTTTTCAATCCAGCCAAAGCTAATGCTCCTGCTGGTTCTGGGACAGTGCGTGTCTCTTGAAAGGTGTCTTGAACAGATGCACACATCTCATCAACCGAGACCGTGACAACATCATCGATCCACTCCTTGATCAAAGAAAATGTTTCTTTACCTATTTGTTTTACAGCTACGCCGTCAGCAAATAAACCGACTTCA
>SGZM01000031.1 GCA_004214065.1 Gammaproteobacteria bacterium
CTCTACTGGAAGCTCTTACATCTGAGAAAGGATCTGTTTTGTTGATTGATGAGGTCGACAAATCTGATGAAGAATTTGAAGCTTTACTCTTGGAGATCCTCTCTGAATTCCAAATATCTATACCTGAATTAGGAGTGAGGAAAGCTGATATCAAACCATTAGTTGTATTAACTAGTAACAACAGTCGAGAAATTGGAGATGCTTTAAAAAGAAGATGTCTGCATCTGTATATACCGTTTCCAGATGCGAAACTGGAAAGACAGATCGTACAAGCAAGAGTTCCAGAGATCTCTGAATCTATGCAAATTCAACTAGTTAATTTTGTTCAAGGTATAAGAGAATTAGATTTAAAGAAACTACCTGCAATTAGCGAAACAATAGATTGGGCAAAGACAGTGATTCTTCTTAATTCTGAAGAGTTAGATGCAAAATTAGCAGAAGATACATTAAATGTTCTGCTTAAACATCAACAAGATATAGAAGTGGTGAAAAAAGAGATTCCTGCTTTGGTGTCATCAGCTACTGAAACATCAGATGGAAAAAGTCTTAACTGATTTTGTAAAAGCACTTAGAAACTCTAATGTTAGAGTATCTCCAGCTGAGACCATCGATGCTGTGTCTGTAGTGGATTCAGTGGGTTACGACGATAAAGAGTTACTTAAAAGAACATTATCAATAGTTCTTTCTAAGACTCCCGACGAAAAAGATAAGTTTAATGCTTGTTTCGATGATTTCTTTTCAGATGAAATAAAACAACAAGCATCTGTTGATATGGATCAACTATCCGATATAAAGGACGTAGATTCAGACTTAGCAAAAAAATTACTTGAGGGCTCTCAAGGTGAATTGATGTTATCTATTGCCGATGCAGCTGAAGAAGCTGAAATTAGAGAAATAAGATACTTTACCCAAAGATCAGTTTTCACAAGACGTATCTTAGAAAAGATGGGTGTTGGTAAGCTAGAAGATGAATTGATGCAATTAGGTTCCTCTAGAGAAGATGAATTACCTTCAGATCTTGAACAAGAACTTAGGAATCAACTCACGAATTTAAGAGAAAGAGTTTCAGATTATGTGCAGCAACAGTTCCTCTTGCATGGAGATGTATCTGGAGAACAACTCAGAGAACAAATCTTTAAATCAATGAACATGGCCCAAATTGACAGATCTTATTTAAATGAAGTTCATTCCTTGGTAAGAAAGATGGCAAAAAAATTAGCTAACTTACATTCCAGAAGAAAGAAAAACTTTAAGAAAGGCAAGTTAGATATCAGGAAGACAATTAGAGATAATTGGGTAAACCAGGGTATTTTATTTAATCTAAGTTGGGCTTATAAAAAGGTAGATAGACCAAAGATATATGTAATATGTGATGTCAGCGGCTCAGTAGGTGCTTATGCCAGGTTTATGCTGATGTTCTTATTTAGTTTAAGTGAAGTCGTATCAAAATTAAGAGCTTTTGTTTTTTCTTCTAACTTAGGTGAAGTGACCAATGACTTCAAAGATGCGAAGCTAGACGAGGCTATTGAGAAAGCACTGCAAAAGCATGGAGGTGGGTCAACAGATTATGGACAAGCTTTGACTGATTTTGTAAGTCTTTGTTTAGATGAAATAGACAACAAAACAACCGTAGTAATACTAGGAGACGCTAGAAATAATTTTGGTCCAGAAAAAGCTCATTTGATGAAATCAATTAAAGAAAGATCAAAACAAGTGTTTTGGTTAAATCCTGAAGGTAAATATAGATGGGATACCGGAGATTCAGTAATGACCAAATATTCTGCTTATTGCACAAAAGTCTTTCAATGCGGGAACATAGATCAACTAGAAAGAGTTATCTCAACTCTTCTCAAAACAGCCATTTAGATATATTATTTTTTTATGCAATCTACTATAAAAAATTTACTTTTAATTCTTCTTACTCTAACCATTACACCCTTAGCAGCTCATGACTTAAAGGGCGCCGTGGCAAGTGAGGATAGAACCCCAAAAAATACTCTAAGAGATTCCTCAAGAAATCCTGTAGAAACTCTATCTTTCTTTGGTATTGAATCGGATATGGTTGTTATAGAGCTCTCACCCGGAGGCGGTTGGTATACTGAAATATTAGCTAATTACATCCATTATCCAGGAACATTAATGGCAGCTCATTGGAGCAAAGACTCAGAAATAGCCTACTACAGAAGAGGTAGGGCAAATTTTGAAAAGAAAATGTCTAATAACCCTATGTATGGAAGAGTTGAGATAGTGGACTTATATTCTGAACTAGCCGAAGAGAATTCTGTTGATGCAGTTTTAACTTTTAGAAATCTTCATAATTGGCTTGGACCAAACTTAGATAATATTTTTTCAAATACTTTCAAGTCACTCAAGCCCGGAGGTGTCTTTGGTATTGTAGAACATAGAGCCAAACCAGGAACTTCAATGGAAATGATGAAGAAGAGTGGCTACGTAACTGAGGCACACGCTATCAAAATAGCAAAAAAACATGGCTTTGAATTAGCTGCAAAATCAGAAATAAATGCTAATCCTAAAGATACAGCAGATCACCCCAAAGGTGTATGGACTCTACCGCCTAACTACAGACTAAAAGATAAGGATCGTAAAAAATATTCTGATATAGGAGAAAGTGATCGTATGACTCTTTTATTTAGGAAGCCTATTCAACTCTAAATAGGTTAATAATATTATTGCTGAGCTCTATATCTTCAATTAACTTAAATTGATGCTCTAATCCAAATACAGGAACTTCATCAAAAGTTTTTTGATTCGAATGAGTAATTTCGGGAACTGTTAATAGAATAACAATATCATTTTTTAAGATTGGCTCATCACCGATAATTGAGATGTTTGATTCTTCTAACAAATTGCATAGCTCAGATGCTTCTTTATTTAACGCTGAACTTTGTACTCGATAACCATTGAGACTCTGAATTATAAAATGAACCCTCTCACCGACGGCCACCTTTTTCAATCTTTCGATTGTTTTAATAGCACTCATTTACGTTCAGTATAAAAAGTTAACTTATGAAAATAAAAGAAGGAGGGTTAAACCCTCCTATCTTTGCTAGCCTAGTAATTTACTTTTAGAAGTAAAATCTATTTTTCTAGGTTTCTTGTTTTCAGGTATTACTCTTTCTACTCCGATGTACAACATTCCGTTACTCAGTGCCGCACCTTTTATAATCATATCGTCAGAGAGAACAAATGTTTTAGTAAAGTCTCTAGCAGCTAAACCCTGATGAACAAGGCCTTCTGAGGCATCTTTATCTCTAGAGCCTTTAATAGTTAAGTTTTCACCGGCAGTTTCAATATCAATTTCATTTTCTTCGAAACCTGCAACGGCAAGTTCAATGGTGTATTTATCTTCACTAACCTTTCTAATGTTATAAGGCGGGTAGTTAGAAGTCTGTTGTTTTGAATTGGCTAATAGTGATAGCGTGTCAAAAGTTCTATCAAAACCTATAGTGAATGGAGAGATGTCTCTCCACAATAAGTCAAAAGTATTATTTATCATTTTTTTCTCCTATTTTAAGCAAGTAATTAAATAATTTACGTAAGCCCCGTAGGCACTTACACTACTTATATGGGGAATATTTATTAATTATCAAGGAGAGTCATGAAAAATTTATTTTCAATTGAAGGAAAAGTTGCCTTAGTAACTGGTGGATCACGAGGCATAGGAGAAATGATTGCGGCGGGTTTTCTTGCCAATGGAGCAAAAGTATATATAAGCTCAAGAAAGGCTGAGGTTTGTGACGCAACAGCACAAAGACTGCAAGATGAATTCGGAGGCACTTGTATTTCAGTTCCTGCAGATTTATCTAATTTAGATGGAATCACTGCACTATCCAATGCAATATCTCAGCAAGATAGTTTAGATATTTTAGTAAATAATGCAGGCGCTTCATGGGGCGAGCCTATTGATGAGTATTCTGAGAAAGGTTGGGATAAAGTTATGGATACAAATGTAAAAGGTGTATTTTTTCTCACGCAAAAATTACTTCCCTTATTAAGAAAATCAGGCACTGCAGAAGATCCTTCCCGAGTTATTAATATTGGTAGTATTGATGGAATAAAAACAGGATTATTCGATGCATTTTCGTATGGACCTTCAAAGGCTGCTTTACATCATCTTACTCGTGTTTTAGCGGCATCACTCGTAAGAGAAAATATCATTGTAAATGCTATTGCACCTGGTCCTTTTCCAACTTGGATGTTAAGCACAGGTGTGGGTGGAGGAGGAGATATAGATATAGATTGGTCTGAAGTTGGAAATAGTAATCCAAGAGGAAGGGTAGGGACGCCAGAAGACATTGCAGGCTTAGCTATATTTTTAAGCTCTAGAGCAGGAGCCTATACAGTTGGACAAACTATAACTTGTGATGGAGGGGTTGTAGCTAGTTCTTAATCTTGAAATGTTACGAAGCTACATAGTAACAATCATTACGTATATGGCTGCTTTTATGGCAGCCGTTGTTACATGCAATTATTTAACTGATATTAATCAATGGTTAATGCTTCTTTCGGGTCATTTAGTTGCAACTTTATCAGTTTTTATTGCAAGCCAAATATTCAATAACTCTAGTTTATATGACCCTTTTTGGTCGGTTGCCCCTATACCTATTGTAATCTACTTAGCTATTTACCCTGAATCAGGGCAAATCAATTTAGAGAAAACTCTCCTTATAGTATTGCCAGTATTATTTTGGGCTTTCAGATTAACTCTGAATTGGTTACGAGATTGGAAAGGCTTAAGTGATGAAGACTTTAGATATGTCGATTTAAAGAAAAAACCTTTCTCAATTTTGATTGATTTATTTGGAATACATGTTTATCCAACCTTACAAGTGAATTTATCTCTTTTACCTCTTTATTATGGATTATCTATTTCAACTAATACGGCTAATGTATATCTATATCTGGCAAGTATTTTCACAATAAGTGCCGTAGTATTAGAAACTGTTGCAGATGAACAAATGAGAACTTTTAGAAGTAATAATTCTAATATTGGTAAAACTATGAAGTATGGTCTCTGGACTAGTTCTCGACATCCGAATTATTTAGGAGAAATTCTTTTTTGGTGGGGTCTATTCTTTATGACAATCTCTATTGAGCCTGACTTTTGGTATTTATTTGTTTGCCCTTTAATTATGAATCTTATGTTCAGTTTGATAACTTGCAAGATGATGGACAATAGAAGCCTGGAAAGAAGAGATGATTACACAGAGTATTTGCGCAACACACGACAATTAATACCATGGAAGAAATAATAGAGGTACCAAATGATTGAAGGTTATTGTGATGATAGATTTCTAGAAGCAAAGACATTATTTGAAAAAAATATTAACAATGGATTTGAATTAGGTGGCGCTGTATCGGTAGAGCTAAAAGGGAAAAAAATTATAGACCTTTGGGGCGGATACATTGATCAAGCTAAGACTATTCGATGGGAAGAAAATACAATAATCAATGTATTTTCTACAACTAAAGGCATAGCAGCTATATGTTTATTGCAGCTTATAGAAAAAGGACTTCTAGACTTAGATAAACCCGTTGCAACTTATTGGCCTGAATTTAGTGAAAATGCAAAGGAAAACATACCTGTTAGATATCTTTTCTGCCATAAATCAGGTTTGTGCGGCATTAAAACACCCCTCAAGACAGGTGCTTTTACTGATTGGAATTTGATCTGTTCAGAATTAGCCAAACAATCAACATTTTGGGAGCCAGGGACTGCACATGGATATCATGGTTTAACTTATGGATTTTTAATTGGGGAGCTTTTGAGAAGAATAGACGGAAGAACTATAGGAACTTATTTTAGAGAAGAAATTGCAGATCCGTTAGACATTGATTTTTGGATTGGATTACCTGATTCAGAGTTTCATCGTGTATCAGATATATATCCTGCAAAATCAGGTTTAATAGAAAAATTATTACCAATACTAACAAAATTACCTAAATCTTTTTCTCCAAAACGTTTTCAAATACTCTTTGATTTTAATGACACATCAACACCTACAGGAGCTGCTTTTAATAATCCTAAAATATCAAATGATGAAATATTTGAAGCAAATACAAGTGCGTGGAGACAAGCAGAAATTCCGGCAGCAAATGGACATGGCAGTGCAAGATCTATTGCTAAGTTGTATGGAATATTGGCTAACGGAGGTAATAGAGGTGAAGTGCATGTACTTAATCCTGAAACTATAGAATTAGGTCGAACGACTGAATCTGAAGGCAAAGATCTTGTATTAGGTAATATGCATACCAGATTTGGTTTAGGTTTTATGTTGGGAACTAAAGACGTAAGTATGGGCCCTAATATTAATTCATTTGGTCATGGTGGAGCGGGCGGCTCGCTGGGTTTTGCGGATCCAGATAATAATATCTCATTAGGATTCGTCATGAACCAAATGCATCAAGGTATCACGGCATGGAAGACCGCTACCGAAGTTGCCGATTCTGTATATAAAACCTTAGAAATCATATAATGAAAGCAGTTTCTTATGCAGATGGTAAAGTAAAAACTTCAGATATTCCTGAACCTAAAGGCGAGGGTGTTTTGGTCCAGATAGCTTCTGCAGGTATTTGCGGCAGTGACTTGCATCTCTTAAAAGCAGGTACTCATTCACCCCATGTGGCAGGTCATGAAATTTCCGGTGTAACAAAAAATGGAAAAAATGTTGCTATTGAACCCATAATTCCTTGCGGAGATTGCAGTAATTGTTACAAAGAAAATTATCATCTTTGTAAAAACAACAGTAAAGGCATGGGAATGAGTATCAATGGTGGAATGGCTGAGAAGATAATTGTTCCAGAAAGTTGTTTATTTGAGTTAGATCCTATAGTGCCTATCAAAGATGCGTGTTTAGTCGAACCTTTGGCTGTTGCTTTGCATGGTTTAATACAAACACAAACAAATGATAATCATCGTATTGCAGTAATTGGTGGTGGAACAATTGGATTGTGTTCAATTGTTGCTGCTAAATATCTGGGTTGCGAGGTAGATTTATATGCGAAGTACGATCATCAAAATGAAGCTGGATTAAAATTAGGTGCGGGTCAATTATCTGGTCAGTATGACAGAGTGTTAGATTGTGTAGGTAACGATGATACTTTAGATTTGTCCGCTAAAAGTGCAAAACCAGGATCATGGATTGTATTATTAGGTATACCTCTTAAAGGTATTAATCTGCCGGGATTAAGAATTATAATGAACGAAATCAAAATATTTCCTTCAATAATGTATAGCGCAACAGAAGGTGTAAGAGACTTTACGGTTGCCGCAAAAGTTATAGCTAAATACCCAACAATTGGAAAAACTATAATTACTCACAGATATCATCTAGAAGATTCAGAAGAGGCTTTTAAAGTAGCAGATGATAAGAGCTCAAAATCTATAAAGGTTGTTTTCGATCCTCTAGCTAACTAGTGCTTATCTACGAACCAATCTTTTACTTGGTATCAATCCCAGCCGTATTGCTCTATGGTATTGCAAAAGGAGGATTTGCTGGACCTCTTGCCATAATGGGAGTTCCGTTAATGTCTTTGGTTATATCCCCACTTCAAGCCGCTGCTATTCTGTTACCTATTCTTTGTATACAAGATTTAATAAGTATCTATAGTTATAGAAATAGCTTTCATTTTAAGAACTTACTTATTCTTCTTCCGGCTGCTTTTGTAGGAATACTATTAGGATTCTTTTGGTTTAGTTACCTCTCTGAAGATAATATAAGGATATTTCTTGGATCTTTGGCTATTCTTTTTGCTTTAAATTATTTTTTATTCTCAAGAGAATCAAAAGAAAAATCTGTCTCGTTCTTCAGAGGTTCGTTTTGGGGAACCATTTCAGGCTTTACGAGCTTCGGAATACATGCAGGTGGATTGCCATTTAATATTTATATGCTGCCTCAGAAATTGGATCATAGAGTCTATGTGGGTACAGCTGCTATATTTTTTGGATTAGTTAATATGTTAAAATTGTATCCTTACTATCTGCTTGATCAATTACGGCTAGACAATTTGATTACAGCGTTATTTTTAATGCCTTTTGCACCAATAGGTTTCTATATTGGATATAAATTAACTCAAAAAATAGATGGTGAAAGATTTTATGCTTTAACTTACGCTTGCTTGTTAATAATTGGTATTAAATTATTGATGGATGGAATTTAGAAATGTACGCAATAACAATAAATGAATACGGTGATGAATCTAAACTGATTAAACAAGAAGGTATTCCTGTTCCAGAACCAAAATCCAATCAAGTTCTTATCAAAGTTAAAGCCTCTTCTGTAAATCCAATTGATCTTATGAAAAGAGAAGGTTATGGAAAAGTAATTTTTGAAAAACAAAGAAAAAATGCATTTCCATGGATTCTAGGATCAGACTTTTCAGGCACTATTGAGAAAGTTGGTTCAAAGGTTGGTAATTTCAAAGAAGGAGATAATGTTTGGGGTTGTTCGTCAAATGCAAATTCTGGTACCCATTCAGAATATGTTTGTATCGATGTTGATGAAGTCACCCATAAACCAGATGTTATATCTCACTTAGAGGCAGCTTCGTTACCTTATGTTGCATTGACAACTTGGTCAGCACTGGTCAGATGGGCAGGCTTACGACCTCAAGATTTAAAAGAGAAAAGGGTGTTCATACAAGGTGGGGCAGGTGGTGTGGGATGTTTCTCTATCCAATTATTTAAGAGTCTGGAGTGCGAGGTTACTGTAACCTGTAGTAAAAAAAATATTGATTTGGTCAAATCCTTAGGTGCAGATCAAGTGATAGACTACAACGAAGAGTCTTTTTATGAGAGTTTAAAAGAATTTGATATCGCTTATGACTTATTGGGAGACCATGTTTTGGAAGATTCGGTTGATAAATGTTGCAGTATTTTAAAATTAAGTTCTGAATCACATTACATCACGTTAACTCACCCGCTCGTAAATACATTAGATGCTAAAGGACTTTTACTTGGTGGTCCACATGCATACTTTTTAAGACAGAAACAAAGAAAAAAGTATCAACCCATTAACGTTCATTGGTCAATCTATCGTCCGAGTCTTTCTGGGTTAGAGCAGTTATCATCCCTTGTGCAAGAAGAATCCATTAAACCGGTAATAGATTCTGTTTATTCGCTTAATGACTTAGCTGCAGCTCATCAAAAAGTCTCTACCGGTCATGTAAGTGGAAAAGTAGTATTAGATCATCCTGAATGAAATGACTAATTTAAGTGTTAATGTTAATAAAATAGCTTGGTTAAGGAATGCTAGAGGAGAAGATCGCCCAAATTTAATTGAGACCTCTAAGATTCTTATAGAAGCAGGCATTCAAGGATTAACTGTTCACCCTAGACCAGATCTAAGGCATATAACACCCGATGATGTTTATGATCTTTCATTGCTATGTAAAGATCATGATATTGAATTTAACATTGAAGGTAATCCTTATTCGGAAGAGACGACACTCTATCCTGGATTTGTACAGTTAGTAAAAGCAATTGAACCAGATCAGTGCACTTTAGTGCCAGACGCAATTGATCAACTTACTTCAGATCATGGTTGGGATTTACATTTAAAGGATCATAATTCAATTAAAAATATAATAGCGCAAATACGCACAAGTAAAACTCGTGTAAGTTTTTTTGTAGATCCTGTTAAGGAGCATATAGAAGCAATCAAAGCTGTAGGTGGAGACAGAATAGAGCTCTACACAGGACCATATGCAGCAAATCCTACAAAGACAGTTTTAGCTTCCTATCAGGAGGCTTACCAGTTAGCAAAGAATATTGGGCTAGATGTTAATGCTGGTCACGATCTTGATTTAAATAATCTTAAAGAATTTTTATCTAAAGTTCCTGCAGATGAGGTAAGTATTGGTCATGCCTTGATATCTGACTCTTTGATTTATGGAATTAAAAAAACCACTAGAAAATATCTAGAGTTGTGTAAATAGGTTAAAATACTCTTATGACTATAATTGAAGAATTAGAACAACAAGTTAAAGAAAATCCTGTCTTGTTGTACATGAAAGGATCTCCTGAGGCACCACAGTGTGGATTTTCATCTAAAGCCTCCCAAATTTTGATTGCTTGTGGCAAACCATTCTCTTTTGTTGATATTCTTTCTAACCCTGAAATAAGAGCTAATCTTCCTCAATTTTCTAATTGGCCTACTTTCCCACAATTATTTGTTAATGGAGAGCTTATAGGGGGTTGCGATATAATCACTGAACTTCATGAATCCGGTGAGCTTCAACCTATAATTGATTCTGCAGATATAAGTTCATAAAAATATAGTTTTCTTATCTTCTTTTGTTAGAATAAATTTTCTACCGGGGGGAGAAATATGCATAAATTTATACCAGCTTTTGAGTTAAAAGACTCTGTACTAAAAAAGGCTCTATCTTTTAGTGGCGTTGCGACATTAGGACTTGTTCAGTCAAGCGATATAGTGGCTGATGAGCCCACAAGCGTATCCAATGATGTAGAGGAAATAATAGTTACCGCCTCTAAACGAGAATCTAAAATTGAAGATTTACCTATGAGCGTTCAAGCGATAGCAGGTTCACGACTAGAAAGTGCAAACGTAAATGATTTCATGGATTATGCTGAATTAATACCTTCGCTTTCTTATATTCAATATGGCCCGGGAAGATCAGCCTTTTATATTCGTGGAACCTCGGATGGTAATTTCGGTAACTTGGCAGGTCCAAATACCACAGTTGCAATGTATATAGATGAATCTCCCATTAATACTGTTGGTTTAAACCCTGATTTACATATTTACGATATGGAAAGAATAGAAGTCCTGAATGGCCCTCAAGGTACTTTATATGGTTCCAGTGCTCAAGGTGGAACAGTTAGACTAATAACTAACAAGCCTCAGAGAGATGAATTCGAAATGGGTGCTGAGTTAGATATATCTCAAGGTTCTGATGTCGATAACTCAGAAAGCATTGAAGCCTTCGTTAATATGCCTATCTCAGAAAATTTGGCCGCAAGAGTTTCAACTTACAATGTAACAGAAGGTGGTTTTATTGATTTAGTAGGTGGAACTAGGACTTTTTCAGGCAGTGGTTACTCGGTGCCTCTAATAAGTGCAGAAAATCATAATGAAAGTGAAGTTAAAG
>SGZM01000032.1 GCA_004214065.1 Gammaproteobacteria bacterium
TTTCTCCTAATGCCTCCTTTACATCAGACATTTGCTTCATAGTTAAAGGGCATATGTCTGGGCAATAAGTAAAACCAAAAAATAAAATGTTCCATTTACCCTTAAATTGCTCCGGTAAGAAAACCTCGTTTGAGTCATCAATTAGTCTAAATTCGGCTAATTGCCTTGGGGGGTCTATGAAGTAAGCACCAAGCGTCTTGTATTCATCCAAAGTCAATTCTCTCGGCGTATAAAACCTTGATAGGAACAAGGCTAATATTAAGGCCATAAAACCCAGACAGGCGGCTACAGTTATATAGATCCCTTTATTCATAAGTTGATAAAGTGGTCTACCAGCATGGCTGCGAATAATAAGGCTAGATAAATGATTGAATATGCGAAGGTTGGCATCGCCGAAGCATTGCTTTCATCCCTATAAAGCCTAAAAGAATAGAATAAAAAGATCAGGCCCAGTATGAGTGCCGAAATTAAATAGATTTCACCAAACATCTGCACCGCGTAGGGCAACATCGTGCAAGCCAATAAAAGAAAAGTATAAAGAAGTATATGCTGTTTAGTGAAGGGAACACCTTTTTGAACAGGCAACATTGGTACTTCAGCGTCAGTGTAATCTTCGACTCTATGAACTGCCAGAGCCCAAAAATGTGGAGGGGTCCAAACCATAATAATTAAAACCAGTAAAAGAGCATTAGGTTCAATGGTATTGGTAATGGCTGACCACCCGAGTAGAGGCGGCATGGCACCAGCAAGTCCGCCTATAACTATGTTCTGACTGGTCATGAATTTAAGATACTTTGTATAGATAAATCCATAGAATATGAAGGTTAGAGTCGTAAGAAGCCAGGTTAGAAAATTGGTGAAGAATAAAAGCATCCATGAACCAGAAAGGTACAGGATTATCGAAAAGATTATAGCCTGCTGATCTGAAATTTTTCCTACAACCAAAGGCCTTTCAGATGTCCTATTCATCTTGGAATCTATCTGTTGATCAAAAAAATGATTAATGACTGCTGATGAAGCTGCTAAAAAACTTATTCCTATTAGACCAAAGAAGAATACAAATACTGGCGGGTTAAAATCAGCCCCTATGAGCATACCGCTTGCGCAAGAAACAAACAAAAGCGCCTGCACCCCGGGCTTAGTTAGCTCAAGATAGCCTCTCCAATTAGATAATATCGATAACATAAATTAATGTTCTCTTAATCTCAGAACACCTAAATAAGTTATCAATAATAACCCACCTAAATTATGACCTACAGCAATTAATAAAGGTAAAGCAAAAATAACATTAGAAATGCCCAATAAAACCTGCAAGGTCAAAAAAGCAATCAGCCCATAAGCCAAGGTCTGAAAGTTTCTTTTATATAAGTGAAAACTGGTAAAAAGTAGAAATAGAGTTACTACTATGGCGCCGAATCTGTGGGTTAAATGTATAGCAACTCTAGATTCGTGATCTAGCTGACCTCCAAGATAATTTGGACCGATACTTTGAAAGAAGTTAAACCCTTCCTTGAAATTTGCTTCTGGAAGAATCTGTCCTTGGCATAAAGGGAAATCCGTGCATGAATAAGATGCATAGTTTGTACTGGTCCAGGCTCCAAGAAAGATCTGAACAGCCACTAAGGCTATTGAAATATTGAATAGTCTCTTCGTACTGATTTCAAAATTCCATCTCGCCCTGCTTTCTAAAAGATCCTTTGTTTTGAAATAAAGAAGCCACAAGAGGGCGGTTGTTAAAAATCCTGACATAAGATGGGTTGTCACGACTTGGGGCCATAATTTAAGGCTTACAGTCCAATATCCAAAAGTTCCTTGCATGATTACCCACGCAAGAAGAAATATACTTAGATTTCTTATGTTTGTTGGTACATCTTTACTTCTAACAGCCAGATAGGCGATACAAACAATAAAAAAGCCAAGAGCTGCAGCAAAGTATCTATGCACAACTTCGGGAATTGCTTTTGCAACTTCGTAAGGAGTGTCTGGAAATTTTGAGTTTGCGATATCAATTTCTTCTGGACTGACAGGTATAGTTACAAAGCCGTAGCAGCCAGGCCAGTCAGGACATCCCAAACCCGCATCGGCGAGTCGTGTCCAGGCACCTAAGGCAACGACCACAAATCCGAGGATACCTGATAAAAGAGAGAGTGTTTTTATGCGTTCCATTCTTATCCTATTTTTGAGTTTTGAAGAACTTTCTTAATATCTTTTAATAGCTCACCGCTCGGTAATGTTGAATCATAGATCAATATTCCGTTACCCAGTGGATCAAACAATATATACGGAGAGTCTTGAAGTTTGTCTGTTATAGGCAAAGGGACTAAATCTAAATCAATACTTCCTAAGTTGAGTAGAGGATATTCTTCAGAAATTTTATCTAAGGACCCCTTAGATAAATTGTTAGCACCTATATTAATTAAATATCTTGTTACCCTGTCGCTATCTTTAGAAAGTCTTATATTAATCTGTCTTGAAGAATACAAAGTATCCCAACACTTTTCATTGCAGTCTCCAGATACAAATTGGACAATCGACCACTTGCCAGGAAACTCATCTTTTAGCGGACCTGAATCTACTTCCAATCTTAATTCAGTTAGCTGAATAGGTTCAGGCAACAATGTTCCTTTGTTTACAGTTCCTTCAGGGGTGTATCCGCTATAAAACATAGCTGAGCTAGATATTAAAACAATTATTGGCGTTAAAAAAATTAAAGAAGCTATCAATCTTCCAGAATTTTGTTTACTTATTTTCATAATCAATCCTTTTTGAATCCGTAGTAAAAATACGAACAAATTAAAACTAATGCCAATCCATACCACTGAAGAGCGTATCCGTAGTGACGAGAAGGCTTTAAATCTACAGGCTTCCAAATTGGCTCTAAGGCTCCTATCGAACCTGCAGACAACTGAATAACGGATTTATTTATATTGAGATCCAAATCTTTTCTGGCCCCTTGATAATCGATTTGTTGCACAATTTTTGGCCAGCCCTCTGCATATTCTTCATCTACTAGATTTAATCCAAAGCGCTTAAATGGAGAAAGCAATCCTTGTATAGAGATCTTCTTTTCTCTTACCTGAATTTCCTCTTCATAATTAAATCCTTCTTTTGGTGCCCACCCTCTATTGACCAGAAAAAGCTCATTGCCTGATGTTTTGAAAGTTGTAAAAACCTCATAACCTGCTTCTTGTCTATATAGTCTATTGTCGAGCAGATAAGTCTTTGCTCCGAATTCTCCATAAAGATTTACTGTTCTATAGGTCAGTTTGTCTGCATTTAAATTAAACATCTCTTTTTCACTAACAACAGGTAGTGATTTATTCTCATAGTGCTGATTTACTATATCTTGCTTTTCTAAACCTCTAATGACTTGCCAGGATCCTAAGTAAAGAAGGATAGGGAAAAAAAATACGAAAAACGCAGTCATTAGTTTTCCGGGAGAAAATTTACTCATATTTTTTTTCTTTACCTAAGTGTATACTGCTCATCCTTTCAAGATGATCAAATACTTTATAATTTTCCTAATCGTGGCTATGTTTATTAGCCTCTTCAGAGGCGCCTTTTTTCTTATAAAAGATGGAGGCTCAACTAAAAGAACCGTTCATAGCTTGGGCGTCAGAGTTTCTATAGCAATCGTTCTTTTTGTAACTCTAGTTTATGGCTTTATTACCGGGCAAATTGGTCCGGGCGTTTAACTCAATTACATTACGTATACAAAAGCAACTAAGCAGACCCAAACAACGTCAACAAAGTGCCAATACCAGGATCCGGCCTCAAAGCCAAAGTGATCATCTGCAGTAAAGTGTCCCTTCAGACTTCTAAAAAGCATTATTGTAAGAATAATCGCTCCTAAGCAGACATGGAATCCATGGAAACCTGTCAGCATAAAAAATGTGGTTCCATAAATACCTGTATTTAAAGTCAATCCGTAATGCGTATAAGCCTCGTAATACTCTATTCCCTGGACAACAACGAACGCATAGCCAAGAATTAAAGTTATAGCTAACCAAAGATTAAATTGCTTTCTGTTGCCATTTTTAAGACCTAAATGCGCTATATGTACCGTTAAACTTGAAGTCAGTAATAAGACTGTATTCCATAAAGGCAGCCAGCCTAAAACTCCACCTAAACCTCCAGAAGCATAGGCTGTAGCCAATGACATATCTTTTTCAGGTCCAGCAAATACTGCCTGATCCGGCGTAATCATCAACGGCCAGCTAGCTTCAAATCCAGGCCAAAGCATATTTGCAAGACCTTTTTCACCTTCACCGCCAAGCCAGGGCACTGCAAAATTTCTTATATAAGCTAGGGCAAAGAAAAATGCGAAGAAAAACATAACTTCTGAAAAGATAAACCACGCCATCCCGTATACATAAGAATCTTTTAGCATTGGATTGTTTAGGCCTGCATGATTCTCTTGAATCACTTGCTTGAACCAAAAGTACATTGTGGTCCACATCATGATGAATGATGCAATTAAAATAAGATAAGAGTTAGAGTCTTTTCCCATATCTATAACTGTATTGGCAGCACCGATAATGAAAACCAACATAGTAATTGCCATCGCAAAAGGCAATTTACTTGATTCAGGTACGTAATAAGCTTGTTGTGACATTTTCTCCCCTCTTATAAATTAGCTAATTCTTTCTTTGGCTGGACCCTGTCTGTAATATCAAACAAAGTGTAACCAAGACTTAATGACCCTATCTCTTTAGGCAGAGCTGGATCAATTATAAATCTGACAGGCAATTCTATTCTCTCTCCAGCCGCCAGGACTTGCCTTTCAAAACAAAAACATTCTGTTTTATGGAAATACTCTGCACCTCTTCCAGGAGAAACGCTTGGTATAACCTGCCCAACCATTTCTTTGCTAGTGGGATTGTAAAAAACAAAAGATGCTTCGTATTGATTTCCCGTGATCACTCTCATTTGCGATTTTTCCGAATCGAACACCCATGGCATAGACTCATTGTTATGGGTCATAAATTGAACAAGTAATTCTCTTTGCTCTGTTATGGCTAAAGATTCTTTGCTCAAGGAACTGGGTCCAGTTACTTTGCCGTTCAAGCCTGTTATTTCACAAAATACGTCATACATAGGAACTAACAGCCAGCCAAAGGCAAACATCCCGACAACGATGCCTATTAGATTTCTTAAAGTTCTTTTTGCTTCCAAACTATTTTACTTGAGGTTGAACTGTAAAGGAGTGATATGGAGGAGGTGAACTCAAAGTCCACTCAAGGCCCAGATCTCCTGCACCTTCCCATACCTCTGGTTCAGCTTGTTTGCCTGACCTAATAGTTTTAATAACTATAAATAAGAACAGAAGCTGAGTTAAACCAAACATGAAAGCTCCAACGCTTATAAGTGCATTGAAGTCTGCAAACTGTAATGCGTAATCTGGATATCTTCTTGGCATTCCTGCAAGTCCTACAAAGTGCATTGGAAAGAAGGTTACATTGACAGATATAAATGTAAGCCAGAAATGCAATTTTCCAAGTGTTTCGTCGTACATGTTACCTGTCCATTTTGGAAGCCAGTAATAAGCTCCAGCTATTATTCCAAAAAGAGCTCCTGGCACTAGAACATAGTGAAAGTGAGCAACAACAAAATACGTGTCATGATATTGAAAATCTGCTGGAACAATCGCGAGCATTAATCCTGAGAAACCGCCTATTGTGAACAGAGCCACAAAGGCAATCGAAAACAACATTGGCGTTTCAAAAGTAATAGAACCTCTAAACATTGTTGCCACCCAATTGAAGACTTTAACTCCTGTAGGTATAGCAATTAACATTGTTGAATACATAAAGAATAATTCTCCTGCCAGAGGCATTCCAACCGTGAACATGTGGTGAGCCCAAACTACAAATGACAAGATAGCAATAGAAGCCATTGCATAGACCATAGATGAGTAGCCAAAAATTGGTTTTCTGGAGAAAGTCTCAATGATATGAGAGACAATTCCAAAGGCTGGCAAAATCATAATATAAACTTCAGGATGGCCAAAAAACCAGAAGACATGTTGGAATAGAACAGGATCACCGCCGCCGGCAGCGTTAAAGAAACTGGTTCCGAAATTGATGTCCATCAACATCATTGTTACGACACCTGCCAAAACAGGCATAACAGCAATCAGTAGATACGCTGTGATTAACCAACTCCATACGAAAAGAGGCATTTTCATTAATGTCATGCCTGGTGCTCTCATATTAAAGATTGTAGTAATGATGTTTATCGACCCCAGAATAGATGAAACTCCCATTACGTGAACAGAGAAAATGAAGAAATTTACCGTAGAAGGAGCATAAGTTGTAGATAGAGGTGCATAGAATGTCCAACCAAAGTTAGGTCCACCTTCAGGCATAAATAAAGTTGAAATCAAGATTCCAAAGGCCATAGGCAACAGCCAAAAGCTTAAATTATTCAATCTAGGGAGAGCCATATCAGGAGCACCTATTTGCATAGGTAGCATCCAATTCGCTAAGCCTACAAAAGCAGGCATTATTACCCCAAAAACCATTATCAAACCATGATTCGTGGTCATCTGGTTAAAGAATTCAGGCTGAACAATCTGAAGGCCTGGCTGAAAGAGCTCCGCTCTTATAACCATAGCCATAGCACCGCCAATGAAGAGCATGATAAAACTGAACCATAGATATAAAGTACCTATATCTTTATGGTTAGTTGTAAAGAGCCATCTTGACAATCCTTTTGCTGGACCATGATGTCCATGATCGTGTGTTTCTACTACTGTACTCATTTTTTATTTCCTTTATAAATCTATTCTATTTTTGTAAGCAACTATGTCTTGAGGGGTAACTATGACACCGTCACCATTTTCTCCATTAGACCAAGCCTGTCTTGTGTAAGTTATAACTGACGCTATATCTACTTCACTATACGAATCTCCAAATGCCGCCATTGCTGAACCCTGAACTCCTTCCATTAGTATCTCTATATGTCTTGAGCTATCAGATAAAGCGATCTGACTATCGACTAGTGCAGGAAAAACGGGAGGTATTCCCTGACCATTTGCTTGGTGACAAGCTGAACAGTTAGTAGCATAGAAACTTTCTCCTCTTTCCATTAACTCGTCTTTTGTCCAGACCTTAGAGGTAAGAAGTCTTTCTTCTTCAGCAAGTGCAACTTTTTCCGCTATAAAAGCATCAAATTCATCTCTTTCTACTGCTCTTACAACAACCGGCATAAAAGCATGCTTTATTCCACAAAGCTCCGTACAGGCTCCTCTAAATATTCCCGGTTCTGGAACATTGGTCCAAGCTGTATTAATAAAACCAGGAATTGCATCTTGCTTAACAGCGAAATCGGGGACCCACCATGAGTGAATAACATCATTTCCAGTGATTAAAAATCTGACCCTTGTGTTTGTAGGAATAACTAGAGGCTCATCGACCTCCCTTAAATAAAATTCACCTTTAGGCACATCTCCATCAATTTGTTCTTGGCTAGTGGAAAGATTACTAAAGAAGCCTACTTCATCCTCTAGATACTCATAATGCCACTTCCATTGGTGACCGGTGATTAAAATATTTATTTCGCCTTCAGCATCATCGTATGCCTCGACCATTACCTGAGTAGATGGAACAGCCATCCAAACTAGTACCAATGTTGCAGCGACAGTCCAACCTATTTCAAGCCAGAAATTGTCATCAAAATCTGCAGCGACAGCGCCCTTTGATTTTCTGTACTTCCACAAGGACCAGAACATTATTGAGAAAACTATTACCCCAATAACAACACAGATCCAAAAAATGACCATGTGTAATTCGAAAATACTCTCACTTACTTCAGTCACACCAACAGGCATGTTGTAGTCTGAGCTTTCAGAAAAAATCAGCGATGAAAAAAGGAAAGGTATAACAAAGATAAACTTTGTAAAAACTTTTTTAATATAAGCCATTAAATTTTTATATATTTATTTTTTAGGTGGGCGAACGGAACAGCGCGCGTATTTTAAACCAATCAGATACCTCAAACAATAGTTTAGAGGTAAACAAATTTAAGGAGATTTTTGTTATAAAAACTACAAAAGTGCAGCCTTGTTTATATCAGTTTTAGGTTTATGTTTTGTCCAAATTTCAAAGCTAAGTGCGGCTTGCTGAATTAACATCCCTATTCCGTCGTAACATACATTTGAGCCTGAGTTCTTTGCCCGCATTATGAATGAAGTCTCTTCTCTAGAATAAGAGAGATCATATACACATGTATCTTGAGAAAAAATATTACTGGGCAGATCCATCTCTTGGTTCAAAACTCCTGCGGAGGTTGTGTTGATAACAAGATCGGGGCTGCAATCTAGCGGTTGAGAAGTAGATACAGCCTTCAATTGATTGTCGGGTAAAGAAAACTTCTTGGCAAGTTCTTCAGCCTTCGAAAAAGTTCTATTGGCTATTGTTATACTGCTTGGTTTCTCTTTTAGTAGACTTGGAATAATTGCTCTAGCAGATCCACCTGCTCCCAAAATTACTACTTCCAAATTGGATAGGCTTATGTTTTTGCTTGTAAGGTCCTTGACTAATCCTCTGCCATCAGTTGTATCCGCACAGATAAACGAGCCTTCTTTCCACAAAGTGTTTACCGATCCGGATAATTTCGACTCTTCAGATAATTCATTTGCATAATTGAATGCATCCTCTTTCAATGGAAGTGTTACATTTAATCCTTCATAACCGGAATCAAAAAGACCAGTAACAGCTGATACGAAGTCTTTTTTTTCTACTTGAATAGCCTCGTAACTAATATCGAGCCCTGATGATTCGGCAAATAGTTTATGAATTTTAGGAGAAAGGGAATGATCAATAGGGTCGCCTATTACTGCAAGCTTTTTTAACGCTGTCATAACTATCTAATGATTATATCCGTGACCACATCTTGTATGGTGGATGGTTTAATATTTTTACCTAAATCGCCATCCAGAACTTTAACTTCTGGAAAATTATCTAAGATTTCTTTTGGGCCTTCCAGAGTTTTCATACCATCCTTATTGGCTGAAGTAGAGACTAAAGCACCGCCAAAAGAATCACAAAGACTTCTGACTGTATCGTGTTTGCTCAATCTGAGAGCGACCTTTTCGTTGTTGCCCTTAATTAATTTATTAAGATTATCCTTTGAAGGAACCAGCCAAGTGTGAGGACCAGGCCATTTAGTCATGAGCTTATCTTTGAACTTTTCTACATGAGAAAATTCAATAAATTGTTCAAAACTTGAACCTATCAGTATTAAGCCCTTTTCCTTCGAGCGACCTTTAAGGCGCAAAAGTTTTTCTATAGCAAAGGAGTTATTTGGATCGCATCCCAAGCCCCATACTCCCTCAGTAGGGTAAGCTATGGTTTCTCCGGAATGTAAGTGCTCAAGGACCGAGCCTAGCGAGCTCATCTGCTAAGAATCAGCTAGCTTCTTATTCGATTCTTTGATGGCCTCAACCCCGTCTTCTCTTACTTTTAGCAGTGCTGTCCTTGTGGACTCCGACTCTATACCAAGCATTTGTGCAGCCAGGTAAGCTGAGTTGATAGCACCTGCTGAACCTATGGCAACAGTTGCAACGGGAATACCTTTTGGCATTTGCACTGTTGATAAAAGAGCATCCATTCCACTTAAAGGGCCTCCATCACCAGGAACACCGATAACCGGTAGAACTGTTTTAGAAGCAACAGCTCCTGCTAAATGTGCAGCCAATCCGGCCATGGCAATGAATACTTTCGTTCCCCCTGCTTCACATTCTCTAATATGAGTTTCAAGTAAAGCTGGTGTCCTATGAGCTGAAAGAACCTGAATTGAATTTGATATTGAAAGTGAATCTAAAGTATCTGAGCATTTATTAGCTAGATCTAAGTCTGATTCCGAACCTATAAGTATTGATACTGTTACTGACACAATTTTCTCCTAAATAAAAATTGTATACTAATATATCCAAAATTAAATCATGGCATTATTAAAAATTTTAATATTTCCTGACCCTCGTTTGAGGACAGTAGCTAAAACAGTTGAGAAAGTTGATGACAAGGTCGTGCGGCTTACCGAAGATATGTTAGAGACAATGTATGACGGATCTGGCATTGGTTTAGCTGCTACTCAAGTAGATGTTCATAAAAGAGTTATTGTGATAGACATCAGTGAAAATAAAGATAAGCCTTTGATTTTAATTAATCCTGAAATAGAGGAGATAACCGACCCCATTAAAAAATCTTATTCTGAAGGATGTCTCTCTGTTCCTGGCTTTTACGAAGAACTAGAAAGGCCTGGTGAGATAAAAATTTCTTTTTTAGATATTAATGGAGAGAGGCAAACAGAAGTCGTAAATGACCTCTTATCTGTTGTTATTCAACATGAAATGGA
>SGZM01000033.1 GCA_004214065.1 Gammaproteobacteria bacterium
TTCTGGATTCCACCTTTTGATAAGCTCTTTAATCGAACTTACATCCACGTTCCTATAATGAAAAAAAGCATCCAATTCAGGCATATATCTTCTTAAGAAGCGTCTGTCATGAGAAATCGTATTGCCGCATAGAGGTGATCTTCCCTTCTCAGAATGAAGAGACAAAAATTCGAGAGTTTGTTTTTGTGCCTCCTCTATAGTCATATTTGTTACCTTCAAGCTATCAACTAAGCCTGATTTATTATGTTGATTAGTATTCCATTCATCCATATTGTCTATGAACTCTTGAGGTGTCTGAATAACTAGATTAGGCCCTTCAATGATTTCAGAAAGATCATGATTAGTTACTGCAGTAGCTATTTCTATAATTCTTTCTGAGTCTGGCTCTAGCCCGGTCATTTCTAAATCTAACCAAACTAAGGTAGGATATTTTGCTGTGTCTGACATTTTCGGACAGAATTCTAACTGCAAATTACAATAACCCCTAATGATGGTTGAAAAAATTTTAAAGATTTCCCTGTCATCTTTGATGATATTGCTACTGAGCTCTTGTTCGATAGCAGGATCTTGGGTTTACGAAAGACTAGATAGTTATCTAGCAGATTATTTCAAAGAATTTGCGGATTTCTCTAAAGAGCAGAATCAAGAAATAGAACTAATATCAGAAGAGTTTCTTAATTGGTTTAGTGAAAATGAGCTTTTAAAGATTAAGTTACTTATAGAAGATCTCAAAAAGATAGATTTAAAGAATCCTGAAGAAAGAGTTGCTTCAGCTTATAGACAAGGCGAAGAAATCTTTAGAAAGGTTAATAATTTTTTTGAAAGGCCGATAATAAATTTCTCTAAAGGACTTAATGAAGACCAGATCAATCAAATAGATAATCACTTCAAAGAGCTCAGGAAAGAGAGAGAAGAAGAACGCAAGAAAGAGAAAAAGGAATACAAGGATAGATTGCTAGAAAATTATATTTCTGGATTCGATCGAATAGGTATTGATCTTACAGACGATCAAGTTGAGGCTATTAAATTAAAGTTAGAAAATCATATAGAAGTCAGAAAAGAATGGTCTGAACTTCAACAAAACTGGATAAATGAATTTGTTCAGCTCCTTAAAAGAAATAACTCTTATGGCTATGAGTCAAAAATGTCAGCTTATTTAGACTCTCTTGAAGAGCTTGGTAATGAAGAATTCAGAGACAAGATTGAGAAAAATGAAATGCTTTCAATGGAAATAATCAGTTTTGTATTTCTAACAAGCAATGAGAGACAAGTTAAAGGATTTAATAGGAGCTTGGATATCTACCTAAAATCAATAAACAGGATTTTATTAAAGAGAAAGTTAAATAATTCAGCTTAATATAAAATGCTCGAGCATTTATATGAAAAAAGATAAAGATAATAAAACAAGCTTCGGTTTTAAAGAAGTTGACTCAAACGAGAAGGCTAATCTTGTTGGTAATGTATTTCACACAGTTTCAAAAAACTATGATCTCATGAATGACTTGATGTCATTTGGGATTCATAGACTTTGGAAAAGGGTTACGATTGAAACTTCTGGAATAAAGGAAGACTTTATCGTACTTGACCTCGCTGGAGGTACTGGCGATATGGTCAAACTCATGAGAGATAAAATATCTGACAAAGGTACTTTGATACTTAGCGATATTAATGCATCAATGTTGAATGAAGGCAGAAATCGTTTAATAGATGAAGGTATTCAGGATGTACAAGCGGCACAAATAGATGCCCAGTTTCTTCCTTTTAAAGACAATACATTTGACTTGATAACTATAGCTTTTGGATTGAGGAATGTTACTGATAAAGAAAAAGCTCTTGATTCTATCCATAAAGCACTCAAGCCAGGTGGAAAATTAATTATTTTAGAGTTCTCAAAACCTCAAAACGAGGTTTTTAGGGAAATATATGACTTATTTTCTTTTGAAGTTATACCAAAGATTGGTGAATTTATAGCCCAAACAGAAGAGAGTTATAGATATCTTGCTGAATCAATTAGGATGCACCCGACTCAAGAGGAATTAAAAAAATTACTTGAAGATTCAGGTTTTACGAAATGTAGATATGAAAATTTAACAAACGGAATAGTGGCCATACATTCAGGACAGAAAGGAATGATTGATGTTTAAAGATTCCTTTAGACTCTTTAAGATACTTAATACTTTGCTTAAGGCTCGCCTAGATAAGGAGCTTGAGACATTTACAAAACCTAAGATAATTTCTTTCCTTTTATTCATATCTCCTTGGCGCCTTTATTCTTCAAAAAAAGAACCAGGGGAAAGATTGAGACTTGCATTAGAAGAGTTGGGCCCCATCTTTATTAAATTTGGTCAGCTACTTTCCACAAGACCAGATGTGGTTCCAGGGGAAATAGCAAAAAGCCTTAAAACACTTCAAGATGACTTACCCCATTTCTCTGACAAAGAAGCTATAGGCATAATTGAAAGAGAACTAGGATCGAATATCAGTTCGAATTTTAAAGACTTTAACCCCTCCCCATTAGCGGCGGCTTCTATTGCACAAGTTTACTCAGCAGAGTTAAAAAGTAATCAAAAAAAAGTAGTAATTAAAGTTGTTAGGCCGGGCATAAAAAAGACCATACAAAGAGATATTTCTTTAATGAAAAGAATTGCCGCATTTTCTGAGAAAAGATTTGAAGATGCAAAAAGGCTTCAGCTTTGTAGATTAGTAGCGGAATATGAAGCGGTCATCCTATCAGAGCTTGATATGAGGTTAGAGGCTTCAAACATAAAACAAACAGGTAGGAATTTTGAAGATAACAATCTTCTCTATGTCCCAGAAGTCTATCTGGATTATTGCTCAGAGAATTTACTGGTAATGGAGATGATTGAAGGTATTCCAGTAGATCGTATAGAGACACTCAATGATCTTGGAGTTGATCTTAAACTGGTGGCGGAAAGAGGAGTAGAAATTTTTTTAAAACAAGTTTTTATAGACAACTTTTTTCATGCAGATATGCATCCTGGAAATATCTTCATAGATGCTAAAAATCCTTCTGATCCAGCCTATGTTGCGGTTGATTATGCAATTGTAGGATCGCTGAGTGAAGAAGAGCAATACCAAATTGGCAGAATGCTAGTTGCTGTTATTGGAAGAGATTTTAGAGAGGTTGCTAACATATTGATTGAATCAAAGTGGGTGAATCCAGAAACAAGAATCAGCGACTTAGAGAATACGATTAGAGCGGCCTGTGAGCCTATCTTTGACCAGCCCATGGAAAAAATTAATTTTGGAGAAATGTTATTATTTATATTTGATTCTGCAAGAAGGTTCGATTTACGAATGCAACCATCTCTGATGCTTCTTCAGAAAACTCTGGTTAATATTGAAGGTCTGGGTAAACAACTTTATCCAGCGTTAGATTTCTGGTCTATAGCAAATCCTTTCTTAAAGAATTGGATTTCAGAAAGATACAACCCAAAAAAACTAGCCGAATGGGCCAAAAGAAACTCTTTGGGTTGGCTTGAAAAAGCAAGAAAGTTTCCAGATATAGCCGATACGGCAATAGAGCAAGTTTCAAAACTGGAAGAGTATCAAAATGCCAATGAAGAGAGGCATAATCAACTTATGAACAAAATCTATGAGCAGGGTAAGCTTAATAGAGCTCTCCTTATAGGTTTTATTATTTTAATTCTATTTCTTATAATTGATTAAGCAGATGAAAGAAGATTTCCTATACAAACTCTTTAATATTATTGAGGAAAGAAAAAATTCTACTAGTGAAGATTCATATGTTAAGTCCCTATATGACCAGGGGGCTATTAAAATAAATGAAAAAATCTTAGAAGAAACTCTTGAACTACTGGAAGCTACATCTGATCTATCGGATAAGAAGAAAGAAAAAGTTATACATGAGACAGCAGATTTATGGTTTCATACAATGATTCTTTTAAGTAATGAAGAAATAAAAATAGAAGAAGTACTCGCAGAGCTTAAATCTAGATTTGGCACATCAGGTCATCTAGAGAAAGCTTCAAGAGGAGTATCTGACGAGGAGAAATAATATGGGAATTGGTGGAATAGGTATTTGGCAGATTTTAATACTCTTGGTCGTAATACTCTTAGTATTTGGCGGAACGAAAAGAATCAAAAGTTTAGGCTCTGATTTAGCAAATACTATTAAAAGCTTTAGAAAGACCATGGACGAAGAAGATAAAGATAAATAACTTCTTATGTTCGATATCGGATTACTTGAGCTCCTTTTAATTGCTGTTGTTTCACTACTTGTACTAGGGCCAGAGAAACTACCTGGCGCTGTGCGCTCAGGTGCAAAAACTATCTACTGGTTTAAAAGACAAGCATCCAGCGCTAAAGAAGAAATCAATAAAGCATTTGATCTAAATGAAGTTTATCAAGACTCAAGAAATGAAAAGATCCTTGAAGATATAGAAGAAGATAAGGGTTAAATCATAATGGAGAAAAGCTCATTCTTGGGACATTTACAAGAGCTAAGATCAAGAATTCTTAAATCTTTAATTGTGATCCTCGTATGCTTCTTGGGCTTGATATATTTCTCTAATGATATTTATTTATTACTATCTGAACCCCTTCTGAGTTTCCTGCCATCTAATTCATCAATGATAGCAACTGAGGTTGCTTCTCCTTTTTTAACACCCTTAAAACTAACTTTTTATGTTTCTCTGCTTGTATCAATGCCATTCCTACTTAATCAGATCTGGAGATTTATTGCTCCAGGGATGTATGAAAATGAAAAGACTCTCAGCTTCCTAATAATGCTTTCTAGCCTCGTGCTTTTTTACTTAGGAGTATTGTTTACTTACTTCTTGGTGTTGCCATTAGTTTTCGGTTTCTTCACAGGAGCAGCTCCCGAAGGAGTTTTAATCATGACAGATATAAGCCGTTACTTAGATTTTGTGCTTAGCATGATGTTTGCTTTCTCATTTGCCTTTGAGATACCTATATTTATATTTCTATTAATATGGAGTGGAATAAGTAGTTCGGAGAGCCTAAGAAGCAAAAGACCTTATGTAATTATTGGATGTTTTACAGTGGGTATGCTGATAACACCTCCAGATATCATCTCACAATCATTGCTGGCTATTCCAGCGTGGATATTGTTCGAATTAGGTATAGTCATGGCAAAAATCTTAGTTGAAAAAAAAGATCAAAAATCATGATTCAAACCAGAACGTAATAGGACCTTCATTAACTAAACTAACCGACATATCAGCACCGAAAATGCCTAGGGCAGGTTTTTTATATTTTTCTTCTATTAATTTCTGAAAATCATCAAACAACTGATTGCCGGCTTCAGGACCAGCTGCACGAGAAAAACTTGGTTTAGTTCCTTTTTTTGTTCCTACAGATAGAGTAACTTGAGGAACGATTAATACATCGTTATTCGTTTCGATAAGGCTCATTGATACTTTACCTTTCGAGTCATTGAATATTTTATAATTCAATAATTTATCAGTGAGTGACTTCAGTTTTTGATAATTGTCATCTCTGTCAAAGCCTACAAATACTAAAACCCCTTTGTTAATGGAAGCGATTTTTTCTGCTTGTACTTCAACAGATGCTTTCGAAACTCTTTGGACAAGTAATTTCAATCAGTCTAGCTTTCTAGTGATATATCCCACTTACCTTCAGAAGCTAATTTATTCATCAAAGCTCTATGAGAAAGGGCTTGTTGAGCTAAAGTGGCATTTTCGGCTTTGCCCATCCAAGCTTTTAAAGCAGGTTGCTGCAGTGCCCTCCCATAAGAAAAACTTAGTTTCCAGTTAAATCCTCCAATCTTATTCATAGCATCCAGGTGTGCAGTTGCGTCCACATCAGACTGTCCACCTGATAAGAAAGTAATACCAGGCAAGTCATCAGGCACATAAGTCTTTAAGCAATCAACAGTTTTTTGGGCTACCTCTTCAACATTGGCCTGATCTGAATAATTGGAGCCAGATGTGACCATATTAGGTTTAAGAATAGTCCCTTTAATATCTACGTCTCTATCTAAAAGATTGGAAAACAATGATTCTAAACAACGGGAAGTTGCTTCATAACAATCCTCTATTGAATGATTTCCATCCATCAACACTTCAGGCTCTACCATTGGAACCATATTGTTGCTTTGTACAATTTTTGCATAATCAGCAAGTGCTCCCATATTTGCTGAAATAGCTTCAGAGGAGGGCATACCTTCTCCTATATTTATAACTGCTCTCCATTTAGTAAACTTGGCTCCAAGTTCAGAATATTCTTTTAACCTTTCATCAAGGCCCTCTAGACCCTGTGTGAGGCTCTCTTCTGAATTACCTATAGGCTGTAAACCTTTATCAACCTTTATGCCTGGTAGAGAACCTTGACTAGTAATAACATCTACCAATGAAGTGCCATCAGCAGCATTCTGACGAATGGTTTCATCAAATAAAATAACTCCGCCTATATTGCCTTTCATTCCTTCCGCTCTAAAAAGCAATTCTCTATAGTCTCTCCTATTCTCTTCAGTAGACTCGACGCCTATTGAATCAAAACGTTTAGTGCAAGTAGGATTACTTTCATCGGCAGCTAATATTCCCTTTCCTTCTGAAACTATGTAGCTTGCTATCTCGCTTAAACTATTTAAATTCATATTTTTCTCTCCATTTATAAGTTTAGTTTACTTTATTTTCTAAAGCCTCTATCGCGGGTAATTTGTTTCCTTCCATAAATTCTAAAAAAGCACCGCCTGCAGTAGAAACATAATCCAATCTGTCTAAAACCCCAGCTTTTTCCGCAGCTGAGATAGTATCTCCTCCTCCTGCGACTGAAAATCCTTTTGAAGCAGCAATCATTTTTGCTATGTGCATTGTTCCCTTATCAAAATTCTCTTTCTCAAAAAAACCAAGTGGGCCATTCCATAAGATAGTACCTGCATCCATTAAGATTGGCTCGATAGCAGTTAATGACTGAGGTGCCAGGTCAAAAATTGCTTCATTATTATCAATGGAATCAATAGAAGTTACTCTACCTGGTTTGTCAGAACTATCCGAAACTATCACAGAATGAGGGATAATTATTTTTGGATTATCTAGTAACTCTTCAGCTTCTGAAAGCATCGATTCCTCAATTAATGACTTACCTACATCATAGCCCTTTGCGGCTATAAGAGTATTAGCGATTCCTCCCCCCAATATAACTTTATCCATGGAATTAGAAAGCGAGTTAATAAGGCTTAGCTTGGTAGATATTTTTGCGCCACCAAGAATTGCTACAGAGTTTTTTGAATCTTCCTTTACTTTAGACAAAGCATTTATCTCCTCATCTAGTAACAAACCTGCACAAGCATCGACAGAAAAGGTGATTACACCTGTTGTAGAGGCATGTGCTCTATGGGATGTAGCAAATGCATCCATCACAAATAAATCAGCTAGTTTAGCTAGTCTCTTAGATAGATCAGTATCGTTAGTTTTCTCGCCAATACGAAATCGTGTATTTTCAACAACTGAAAGCTCAGGGATTTGGCTTAAATCTTCAAATTCATCTAAAGAATAGAGAGGTATTTTTTTGTTTAATAAGTTCTCTAGTTCTTTTACAACTGGCGAGAGAGAAAATTCCTCTTGAAACAAATTATTCTCTTCTGGTCTTCCTAAATGGCTCATAACTATTAAACGAGCGCCAGCTTCAATGATGTAATTTATGGTTGGTAATGATCGAACAATGCGTTCGTTATTTGCTACTAAGCCATTTTCGATTGGGGTGTTAAGGTCTAATCTTAATAATACAGACTTACTGCTTAAGTTAATTTCATTAAGCCTTTTGTATGACATTTCTAAAGACCAAGTCTTGAGATAATATGTTCTTTAGTGAAACCAAAGTGCTCAAAAAGGACTCCTCCGGGAGCTGATTCACCAAATGAGTCCATTCCAATAACATCTCCTTCAAGCCCGACATATTTTCTCCACCAATCAGCATGAGAAGCTTCGATGGCTACTCTCTTTATACCTCTTCCTAAAACAGATTCCTGATAATCCTCCGACTGAGAATCAAACCTCTCTGAGCAGGGCATTGAAACAACTCTTACTGGTGTTCTATCTTTGACTTCCTCAGCCACGGCCATGGCAAGTTCCACTTCTGATCCTGTTGCTATAAAAATTAGTTCAGGTTCTACTTCTGGCTCATGCAGTATATATGCACCTTTTTTTATAGAATCTACCTGAGATTTATTTCTTTCGAAGTTGGGCAAGCCTTGTCTGGATAAAATCAATGCGGTTGGTTTACTGGAATTTTCCAAAGCAGCCAACCAAGAAATAGCCGTTTCTGAAGTATCGCATGGCCTCCATGTTTCTAAATTAGGAGTAGTCCTGAGATTGGTTAAATGCTCAACAGGTTGATGAGTAGGACCATCTTCGCCAACTCCAATTGAGTCATGAGAGTAAATAAGTATCGTCTGTATCTTCATTAAAGCAGCCATGCGTACTGCATTTCTTGCGTAATCTAAGAAGGTTAAGAATGTTCCACCATATGGTTTTAATCCGCCATGCAGGACCATCCCATTCATGATTCCGGTCATTCCAAACTCTCTGACACCAAAATTAATATAGTTACCTAAAAAATCATCAGCCCTAATTGCTTTTGTTCCTTCCCAATTGGTATTGTTAGATCCTGTTAAGTCTGCAGATCCACCTAAGAGCTCAGGAATTAAAGGGCCTAATACATTCAAGATTTTTTGAGAAGATACTCTAGTGGCCATTTTAGGAAGATCTTTTTGAACTGTTTCAACATAAGAGTAAATACTTTCTTCTATGCCGTCCGGTAACTTCCCAGCTATTATTCTTTTTAATTCGCTTGATAATTCAGGGTTTTCTTCAGAATAGTTTTGAAAAATTTTTTCCCAAGCTTCTTCTTGAAGCTTTCCAGATTCCCTAGAGTCCCAATCATCATAAACTTCTTTTGGGATATCAAATGGATCATTTTCCCAATTTAATTCATTTCTAGTTAAGGCTATCTCCTCCGGATTTACGATAGCTCCATGAGCTGAAGCCGTTCCTGCCATATTTGGTGACCCTTTACCTATAATAGTCTTGCAGCATATCAACGTAGGCTTATCCTTATTTGATTTAGCTTTCTGCATAGCACTATCTATCTCATCTGGGTTGTGTCCATCTATATTAGGGATAACTTCCCATCCATAAGACTCAAATCTTCTAGGAATATCTTCAGTAAACCAACCTTCTACATTACCATCTATAGAAATATCATTATCATCATATACAGCTATTAAATTTCCAAGGCCCAACGTACCTGCCAAAGAACAAGCTTCATGAGAAATTCCTTCCATTAAGCATCCGTCTCCTGTGAAAACATATGTCATATGATCAATAATTTTATGTTCTTCAGTATTAAATCTAGACGCAAGAACTTTTTCAGCTATAGCCATTCCTACAGCATTAGAAATTCCTTGACCTAATGGTCCTGTGGTCGTTTCTACGCCTGGTGTTATTCCAAATTCAGGGTGACCAGCAGTTTTAGAATGTAACTGCCTAAAATCTTTTAGATCTTCGATAGATAAATCATAACCAGTTAGGTGCAGAAGGCCATATATAAGCATAGAACCATGACCATTCGACAAGACGAATCGATCTCTATTGAACCAATTTGGATTTCCGGGATTATGGCTCAGGTGTCTCTGCCAAACTACTTCTGCAATATCTGCCATGCCCATT
>SGZM01000034.1 GCA_004214065.1 Gammaproteobacteria bacterium
AGATCTCTATTATTTTACAGGCAATTACTTCAATGGTTGGGCGGTATGGGTATTATTGTTTTGGCTGTTGCGGTACTTCCGTTATTAGGCGTTGGGGGTATGCAACTTTATAAGGCAGAAACACCTGGTCCTTTGAAAGACTCCAAATTAACTCCCAGAATAACCGAAACGGCAAAAGCGCTTTGGTTTGTGTATGTCTCTATGACTATATCTTGTGCAATTTTATATAGATATTTTGGGATGAGCTGGTTTGATGCTGTTGGACATGCTTTTTCAACTATCTCAATTGGTGGCTTTTCAACTCATGATGCAAATTTTGCTTTCTTTGATAATAGCTCTTTGAGATGGACGGCTATTATATTCATGGTAATTTCTGGTATTAACTTTGCTCTTCACTATTTAGCCTGGACTAAAAAAAGATTACTTCATTATTTTTATGATTCTGAGGTAAAGCTATACCTATCTTTGCTTATTACTACCGCCCTAATCACATATCTCACTTTGCTTTTCAGTGATAATATTTATGATGAAATGTTTGTTGATAGTGTCTTTCAGGCAGTTTCAATAGGCACAACAACAGGTTTCTTAACATCTAACTACTCTAATTGGCCTTTATTCGTTCCAATAATGCTTCTGATAGCCGCGTTTATAGGGGCCTGTGCAGGCTCAACTGGGGGTGGCATAAAGGTTATACGAGCCTTGATACTTATAAGACAGGGGTCTAGTGAAATAACTAAACTTATTCACCCAAATGCAATTGTTACTATTAAATTTGGCAAGAAATCACTAGACCCTAGAGTATCTGAGTCAGTTTGGGGCTTCTTTGCAGTTTATGTAGCCACTTTCTTAATTATATTGATGTTTCTTCTGTCTCAAAATAATGACTTCCTTACAGCCTTTTCAGCGGTTGGGGCAACTTTAAACAATCTTGGACCGGGACTTGGAGCTGTTTCAGAGAACTATAAAGATATTACTGATGGCTCTAAAATAGCCTTATGCCTATCAATGTTGCTGGGAAGGCTTGAAATTTTTACTCTACTTTTACTTTTCACGCCTGCTTTTTGGAGAAATTAAGCAACATATGTCACTTTATAGTGTATTTTATAAGTTTTTAATTAAGTTTTTAGGCCTCTTCCCTTATAAAGCTCTTTTCTTAGCCGGCATAGGCTTGTCCTATTTATTTTATGTTTTACCAAATAAACATAAAGCTATATCACGAACAAATCTTATTCAAGCCTTCCCAGGGAAAACTAAAAAGGATCTAAATAAGATCCTAAGAGAAAGTCTTTTCCATAGCACAATGAATTTATTAGAGAGCGGTCTTGTTTGGGGAAAAAAGAACTATATTTATAAGAAAGGATTTATAGAGATAAAAAATCTTGAATATATAAAAAAATCAATAGATTCCCATAAAGGGCTTCTGCTCTTTACGCCTCATCTAGGCAATATAGAAATATTGATAAATTATCTGGGATCTATAACTTCTTGTACTATTCCTTATACGATGCCTAAGAACAAAAATCTGGATAGAGTAATCACTAAATCAAGAAATGATGCTGGAGTAGAAATGGTGAACACTGATCCTAAGGGAATAAAAAAATTACTTCTTGCCCTGAAGGAAGGTAATACGGTTGCAATGGCCTCCGATCAAGTTCCTAAAAGAGACAGTGGGATTATTTCAAAATTTTTTAATACTGATATATATTCTTTAACTCTTGTTCCAAAGCTACAACAAAAAACACAATGTGCAGCTCACTTAATGTATTGTGAAAGAAAACAAAAAGGAGAAGGTTTTATTGTCCATTTTAGTAAAGAAATTAGTCTTCCTTCTGAGCTGCAAAAGGGTGTGGATAAAATGAATAATGAGTTTGAAAAATGTATAATGAAGATTCCAGAACAATATTCATGGGAATATAAGAAGTTTAAACGAAACAATAAAGAATCTATATATTAATTACCTTTTAAAGATAGTAAGTACTTACTAATAATATGAATAACCACTCAATGGAAGACTTAGTATCCCTATGTAAGAGAAGGGGTTTTATATTTCAATCTAATGAAATTTACGGAGGCCTTCAGGGTCTTTATGACTACGGCCCGCTTGGGGTTGAGCTAAAGAATAATCTTAAGAGATCTTGGTGGAAATCTATGATCTATGAAAGAGACGACATCGAAGGTATAGACTCTTCTATTTTAACGAACCCGTTGGTACTTAAATACTCTGGGCATGAGGATACGTTCTCAGACCCTCTATTAGATTGCAGAAGTTGTAATTCTAGATGGAGAGCCGATCATATTGAAGACGGAAAATGTCCGGGTTGCGGATCAGATGATCTTACAGACCCAAGGCCATTCAATTTAATGTTCAAAACAAATGTAGGGCCCGTAGAAGATGGAAATTCTTTTGCATACTTAAGACCTGAAACTGCACAGAATATTTTTACTAACTTTAAAAATGTACTGGACTCTACTCCACACCCCCTTCCCTTTGGCATAGCCCAGATGGGAAAAGCTTTTAGAAATGAAATTACTCCCAGAAATTTTATATTCAGGGTCCGTGAATTTGAGCAAATGGAGCTCGAATTCTTTGTTAAACCAGGAGAAGACGATGACTGGCATCAAAAGTGGACTGATTTAAGGCTACAATGGTGGGAAGACCAGGGAATAAATAAAGAAAACTTAGAGCTTTATCATGTTCCCAAAGATGAATTAGCTCATTACTCTAAAGCCACGGTGGATATAATGTACAAATACCCTCATGGACTGGAAGAGCTAGAGGGCATAGCTAATAGAACTGATTTTGACCTTGGTTCACATACTAAAGGGCAAAAAGATATGAAAATAAGCGCTAAAGTAGCCCAGAACAGCCAATCTAATGCAAAACTAGCAGTACAAGATCTAGAAACCAAAGAATGGATAGTCCCTTATGTAATTGAGCCCTCAGCGGGTGTTGATAGGGGCTTCCTGGCCATTCTAAATGAGGCTTATAAAGTAGAAAGTCTGGATAACGATAAAGAAAGGACAGTTTTATCTCTAAAACCTCACTTATCACCCATAAAAGTAGCTGTTATTCCCCTGAAAAGGAATGATAAGGAAATTGTTGAAAAATCTCTAAATTTAAAAAATACTTTACAAAAAGCTATATCAGGAAGAGTTCTTTTAGAAAATACAGGAAATATCGGCAAAAGTTACCGAAAACATGATGAAGTGGGTACACCTGCGTGCATTACCGTCGATTTTCAAACAATAGATGACAATACTGTAACTGTACGAGATAGAGACTCGATGGAACAAAAAAGAGTTCATATAGAAGAAGTTAGCGGATTTTTATCTGAAAATTACAATATATAAGTGATTATGGACGAATTTGTAATCTTAGATAGAGATGGGGTTATAAATGTAGACCTAATGACCTATGTTACAAAGCCAGAGGATTTTGAACCAATAAAAGGAAGCCTCGAAGCAATCGCTTTACTAAACAAGAATGGCTACAAAATAGCTATTGCTACTAATCAGGCATGTATTGAGAAAAACATTATCACAGAATCTGATCTAGCGGATATTCATAACTACATGATCAAGCTTTTAAGTAAGGTGGGAGGCGAGATTGAATATATAGCCTACTGCCCTCATGCCCCGGAAAGTAATTGTTTATGCAGAAAACCTCAAACAGGACTTCTTAAGGAAATAGAAGATGAACTGCACATAAACCTAAAAGGTAAGTATTTCATTGGAGATAAAGAGTCAGATATATTGGCAGGACGTAATTATGGTTGCACGCCTTTACTAATCAAAACAGGAGGCTATGGAGAAAAAGTGTTTGGTACTAAAAACAGCCCTCCAGCTGAACACTGTTTCAATAACCTTCTAGAAGCAGCAAAATTTATCATAAGTACTCAAAGTGAATATTCTTAGATCAACTGTATTCTATCTAGGCTATCTAACCTCAGGAGTATTAGCTAGTTTAATTGCTTGCTTGATTGGGCCATTCATAGGGTTAAATAAACGGCTTAAACTTTTCTCTCTTTGGCCTAAATTTGCAAACTGGTTTTTACATTTAACTTGTGGAATCAAGGTTGAGGTAATAGGAAAAGAAAATCTTCCAGATGAACCTTGCGTAATTGTTTCTAACCATCAAGGGCAATGGGAGACTTATTCCATGCAATATTTATTTCACCCTCTATGTACGCTTTTAAAAAAAGAACTTTTATATATCCCGTTGTGGGGCTGGGCTATGAAAATGTTAAACCCTATAGCTATTGATAGAAGTAAACCAAAAGAGGCCATTATTCAAACTCTAGAGGAGGGTTCCAATAGACTACAAAGTGGTATGTATGTTCTGTTGTTTCCTGAAGGAACAAGAGTTAAAGCTGGTAGAGTAGGGAAATATGCAAGAAGCAGTTTTGAATTGGCTAAAAGAAATAATGTGAAAGTTTTACCGCTTTGCCATAACTCAGGTAACTGTTGGCCTGCTCATAAGTTTGTTAAAAAACCTGGAACTATTACATTGAAGATTGGAGAGCCTTTTTTTGTTAAAGATTCAAAAGAGTCTGCCGGTAGAGTAATGAAATGGGTAGAAAATAATTTAAATCCCTAAAGGGGGCTATACGTCAAGGTTAACAACCAGCTTGGCATTTTCGTCAATAAAATCTTTTCTAGGTTCAACTTCATCTCCCATAAGAGCATGAAATAATTCATCAGCAGCAAGGGCATCTTCGATCGTAACTTGACCTAAAATTCTCATATCAGGATTCATGGTAGTGTCCCATAATTGCTCAGCGTTCATTTCACCGAGACCTTTATATCTGGACTTCGTGAAGGATCTTTCTGATATCTGAAGAACCTCTTCTAGGGCATGTGCAAAATTATCTACAGGTATATGTTTGCCGTTTATTTCAAAATGACTATCTTGATTAAACATATCTGTCATGTCGGCTCCATGGCTTGCCAAATCTTTATATGCCCTGGATTTAAAAAAACTTTTATTGAGGCCCCATCCAGATTCTGTTCCATGTTTTAATAGAGAAATATTAGGCTCAAAATCTTCCGAGCCTTCCTTGTTTTCTATTTTCACTTTCCATGCCGAACCTTGCTCAGCCTTTTCATTTAAATATTTTTCTAAACTAGATGACCATTTTTTAACTGCCTTCTGATCGTCTAGGCTCGTTAGAATTGCCGTATGCTTTATTCCCTCTAACATCTCGATTGGATATATATGAGTCATGCCCCTTAGTGTGGTTTGAACTTTTTCATGTTGAGAAATAAATTTACCTAGAGCTTGTCCAGTAATTGACTCTCCTTTTTTATTAAGCACAAGTTTTGCATCATCTAGGATTTCGGCTACCAGAAGTTCTCTTAATTCAGAATCGTCTTTTACGTAAGTCTCCTGCTTACCTTTCTTCAACTTATAAAGAGGGGGTTGAGCTATATAGATATAACCTTTCTCTATGAGCTCTGGCATTTGACGATAGAAAAGTGTTAAAAGCAAAGTTCTTATATGTGATCCATCAACATCTGCGTCTGTCATGATGATAATTCTATGATACCGAAGCTTTTCCTCTTGCCAGTCCTCTCCCTTGATTCCACAACCCAATGCAGAAATTAAGATAATTATCTCTTCCGATGAAAGGACTTTGTCTAATCTGGCTTTTTCTACATTTAAGATTTTTCCTTTTAAAGGCAATATGGCTTGGAAGTGCCTGTCTCTTCCTTGCTTAGCAGATCCTCCAGCTGACTCACCCTCAACTAAATAAATTTCACTCTGCGCAGGATCCTTTTCCTGGCAATCTGAAAGTTTTCCTGGCAAACCTCCTCCTTCAAACACGCCCTTTCTTCTAGTAAGTTCTCTAGCTTTTCGAGCAGCTTCTCTAGCTCTGGCGGCTTCAATAATTTTTGTGGCAATAAGTTTTGCCTCTCCAGGGTTTTCTAATAAATATTCTGTTAATGCTTTATAAGTTTCTTGCTCAACAACAGGTCTTACTTCCGAAGAAACTAATTTGTCTTTCGTTTGAGAAGAAAACTTCGGATCAGGTACTTTCACAGACACCACAGCAACCAAACCTTCTCTTGCATCGTCTCCAGAGGTAGAAACTTTTTCCTTGTTCATGCCCTCCTTTTCCATATAGTTATTGAGCGTTCGGGTTAGAGCAGTTCTAAAACCCACTAAATGAGTTCCTCCATCCCTTTGCTTGATGTTATTTGTATAGCATTGAATATTCTCTTGGTAGCCATCATTCCATTGAAGCGAAACCTCTATGGTTATACCGTCGGCTGCTTCCTTAACAAAATGGAAAACTGAATTAACAGTTGTTCTCTTTGTATTTAGAAAAGTTACAAATTCTGCCAAGCCTCCTTTGTGGAAGAACTCTTGTTTTTTTGAAGTCCTCTCGTCTATTAAGATTATTTTAAGCCCGGCATTTAAATAAGACAGCTCTCTAAGCTTGGTCTCTAATACATCATATTGAAAAATGATATCTGAAAATGTTGTTGGAGAGGGAATGAATTTTACTTCTGTCCCGGTCTTGTCTGTTTTGCCAGTTACTTTAAGTTTTCCTTTTGGTGCACCATCAGCATATTCCTGTTCATGTATTTTCCCCGCCCTGTGTATTGTTAACTTTAAATCTTCTGACAGGGCATTAACCACAGAAACGCCCACACCATGAAGACCTCCTGATACTTTATAAGAATTATCATCAAATTTACCACCAGCGTGCAGCTTTGTCATAATGACCTCTGCCGCAGACATCCCTTCCTCATGCATGTCAGTAGGAATCCCTCTACCGTTGTCAGACACAGAGACACAATCATCTGAAATTATTTTCACAGTAATTTCGTCGCAATGCCCGGCAAGGGCTTCATCGATAGAATTATCAACTATTTCGTAAACCATGTGATGTAATCCAGTGCCATCATCTGTATCACCTATGTACATGCCAGGTCTTTTTTTAACAGCCTCTAGGCCCTTCAGGACAGTTATGCTGGATGAATCATAAGATTCGGTTTCTGCTTTTTTTGTAGTTTTTTTTGGAGCTTTAGGGGTGGCTTTGGTTGATTTCGATGCGGAAGAGGTTTTTTTAGTCGGCATATGACTATTTTAATATAAATTTAAAGATTAATCTGCGTAAAGTTTGCCATTTTTTTTAGCGAGCCATGCATCTCTTCTCCCTCAATCCCTGTTAAAATTATTTGACCATCTATCTTTAATATTTCTTCAAGAATGGCGCTTAAATTCTTAGAATCTAACTCAGATCCCAGATCATCAACCATTAAAATTATTTCGCTTTGCACTAGTTCCTTAATCATTCTAAAATTAGACAAAAATATTAATAAAATCAATATCTTAAGCTGTCCTCTAGAAAGATTAGAAGAGGCTTTTTTATTTTTAATACTAAATGTAAAATCCATTCTGTGAGGACCTTTAGATGTATATCCAAGTGCCGTATCTCTATCAATGCAATCTTTGAGAGATACTTCTAATTTTTTGGAGCGCTCCCATCCCTTTGAAAAGGTCACATCAACCTCTTCTAAAAAAGAAAATGAACTGAGACGGCTTGCTGTATTTATAAATTCCCTCACATGCCCTTTAAATAGTTGAAAAAAATTATATTGCTCTTTGCTAAGATCTAAACCAAGTGTAGCTACCTCATTGCTCCATAAGTTTAATTCGGCCTGAGAAAGTCCTTTCTTTAGACACCTATTTCTTTGTTTTAGGGCTTTTTGGTAACTAGAGTTGAGCTTTTTTAATTCAGGTTTCACGTGAAACATCAAACTATTAAAGTATTCTTTTCTTATCTCTGGCTCCCCCTCTAATAACCTTAGGTGCTTAGCTAAAACAATTTGTAAAAAATATAGATCCTCTTTTTTTATTGGAGAACCATCCAATTTTCTGCTAGTTTTAAGCCTATTACTTAAACTATTTTGACTATTGAGTAAGAGATTTTTTTCTGCAAAGGTGCCCTTACAAGAAATATTAAAAAATTCTTGTTCTGATTTAATGCACTCTTTTGTTTCCTGTGTTCTGAAGGATTTGCCCGATATCAGTATATTTAAAGATTCAAGAATAGAAGTTTTACCTGAACCATTTTTTCCTAATATAAGAGTTGTTCCCTCGGAAATATTGAAATCCTTTTCTTTGAATAGCCTAAAATTATGTAAATGCAACCTCTTTAGAGGCATTAGAGTCTCATAGGCATGATGACATATACGTCATCTTCAGAACCCTTTTCTTTTATTATGCAACTAGAGTCTTCTCCATAAAACTCAAAGTTAATAGAATCACTCTCTATGGAGTTTAATACATCTAATAGGTATCCTATATTGAAGCCAACTTCCAGCTCAGACCCGCTATATACAACATCCAGCTCTTCCTCTGCTGATTCTTGTTCAGGATTATTTGCAGTAAGTTTAAGTTTGTTTTCACTTAATTGAAATCGAACACCTCTATATTTTTCATTGGAGAGTACAGATGCTCTTGATAGAGCAGATTGCAGTGTGTCTTTACTTATTTCAAGAGGCAAAGGTTCGCCAGTTGGAAAAACTTTGTCATAATCTGGGTACTTACCATCAATAAGCTTACTAGAAAAACTTAGGTTCTCTGTCCTTACATCAACATATGACGGTCCTATCAATACTTCGATCGACTCTTCACCCGGTGAAAGTAATTTCGCAAGTTCTAAAACAGCTTTTCTAGGTAAAATATTTCTAGCCTCAGGCGCTTCAGAACTAGATTTAGCTGAAGAAAAGGCTAGTCTATGCCCGTCCGTTGCAACACCATTGATTCTCGAGCCATCTGTCTCTAAAAGCATACCATTCAAATAGTATCTTACGTCCTGAGAAGCCATTGAGAATGATGTTTTAGACAAAATTCTTTTAAGAATTCCTGATTCGAGAGTAACTGGTGTCTGTTCTTCATTAATTTCTATTTCTGGGAAGTCATCAGATGAAATGGTGGCAAAGTCAGCATGGAAATTGCTTGCACTTACTGTTAATTTACCATTTGATAGAGAAAAATTGACATTCTCTCCTTCTGGCAAAGACCTGCATAATTCCGACATCTTTCTAGCTGAAACTGTTGTTTCGCCCTCTTCTTGTATCTCTATGAGGTCTGAATATGTTTTAATTTGTATCTCCAAATCTGTAGCCGTTACTTC
>SGZM01000035.1 GCA_004214065.1 Gammaproteobacteria bacterium
ACTCCATCAAAATCAGCATTCTTGGAATATATCTCAAAACCCCGCTCACCTGTCCAACCTGATCGAGAAATATAAAATGAAGTTCCATTTATATCTGTTTCGGTTACCCCATAATAGGGAAAATTATCTATAGTGATATCGGAAACAGCCTCTAAAACATCTAGTGAAGTAGGCCCTTGGATTTGTAAAACCCAGGAATCAAAATCATTTATTGAAGCATCTAAATCTCCAAGTTGAGCTTGAGCCCAATTTAAAAAATCACCATTTGCTTGAACATAAATGAATTCTTCTTCATTGGGCCTCATTAAGACCCCATCCATCATGATCCCACCTTGACGGTTGCAAGCTATAGCATATCCTGCTTTGCCAATATTTATTTTGCTAACATCTCTTGTGAATAATCTATTGAGATAAGCAATACTATCCCTTCCTACTATTTTTAACGGTGTTTCCGGTACATCATATAAACAACACTTGGATCGCAGATTCTGGTAATGAACCATGTCATCAAAGCCAGATTTTATTGGATAAAGTCTATTATTGTACAAACCATACAAAGTATCTTCTCTGTTATTGCATTCAAAGAATGGTGACCTTTTAAATCTATGATCTGATACAGGTAGGTAAGATATCCCCATATTTCCCCTTTTTGCTCTAGGGCGTTATTTTACTCAGTTTTAAATATCTAGATACTGTTTTTGTAACTAAAAAGCGTTGGGATCTAGAGTTTAAATATATCCTTGCCCAATACCTGAGCTGGTTTATGAAATCCACCTTTTAGAGTCCTGAAATCTGTTGTGTAACCTTCCAGTGATTCTTTTAAATCATTAGATGAATTTCCAAGAACAGCGAAATTATCAATTGAAAATAATCCTCCAAATTCCTCCTCCCATGTACTTCCTCTAAAATCTTCAACATGTTTTATAGCGGCTTCATTACTTTTATAAACTTCATACAGAAAAACCTTATCATTTGATCCAAAAAAGTATTGATATATAACTGTGCCAGGCTCATTTGCTTTTACTTTTTTTGTAATTTTGTAAGTGAATTCTTCTGCTTCTTTAATATTTCTATCAATGACTGACAGATCTAGCATAAAAATAATTGGGTCTAATTTATTTTCTTCTGCAGAAAAGATATTCAAAGAAAAAGTAACAAAAATAATAGTTAAAAATTTCATTTTTATCTCCTTATATTTTCTAGGATAAGGATAACAGGTAAATTCTAAAGTGCCAGTTAGACCTTATTTGAATATCAGATTTACTCTTTAAATTTAGGGTCAATTAACTAGAAAACTTCCAAAAGTAAACTTACCCGAAGTTTGTAAACCTGCCTCTCCAATAGGTCTACCTACAGCACTCGGGACATTTCCTACATACAACTGATAATTACCTGGCTTGATTGGAACCAAACTGACATGTGCTGCACCAATTTCATCGCATTCTATTGCATTGAAGCTCATACCTTGTAAATGAATTTCTATATCTCCAACTGTTACAAGTCTTAAATGAGAATTTCGTAATAGATCTGGCATCTCAATACGCCATCCTGTCAGATCATCCTTAACATCTGGGCAAATGATGTTCAGACGATAATATTTTCCTGTTAAAAGAGATATTTCTTTTGGTTCTATCAGAGGCATTCCATCATTAGCAGTCTTGATTACAATTTCTTTTGTAATTGGAGGAAATTGTGCGAGATTCCCAAGAGATTGTTCAGATGATAGAGTTTGGAAAAATATCAAAGCAAAGATAACTATCAATTGGCAAATTTTATTCATAACTTGGACTTTGCCACCACAAAATGTTCGAGCTTAAATATTTGATTTTCATTAAGAGTTCTTCCAACAGGAGAGAAGTATAAAGAGTTGAGGTCCTCCAAAGTTACATTTTCTTGTATCAAGTAACCATTTTGTGAAAGTAAATCTTCTATTTCTGCATAGCTATAAAATGATATCCAAGGTTCACCAACTTTGGCCGACAAGCCTTTAATCAAACTGGCTTTTTTTGCAGGGTTTGGATACCCCTCCCCAAAACAAGCTTCAGGATTTTTATCTAAAAGTTCATCAACATAAGACATAAAGAAAATTGAATTGGTATCTCTTGTGAGCGAAGCCAGTTCTTTAATTGTAGAGCTCACAGCCTCTTTGGTGATGTACTGAGAAACTCCTTCAAGTGTAAAAATGGTGGACTTTTCTTGATCGAATCCAGCACCAATAAGTTGTTCTGTTAAAGACTGATAAGAGAAATCAATATTTACATAAGTTACATTTTCTGAATTGGGTAACTCTTTGGGAAGTTTGGCCAATTTATTATCTGAAACCTCAGGCTGATCCACCTCAAAAATTTTCAGAGATGACGGAAGTTCAAGTCTATGCGCTCGAGAATCATATCCAGCTCCTAAAATGACATATTGCTGAATTCCGTTAATAGCACTCTTCACAATGAGCTCATCGATAAATTTTGTTCTTGCAATAAGATGCTCGTGAAAACCGGGTGCAAGTTTTTCACTTAACCAGGCATTTAACTTATGCCCCATTAATTTCATAAAACCAGAACCTATGACAAAGCTATCTGCGTAAGGATCGTTTATTACACGTTTATCAGGACCGGCTATAGTTTCAATTAAACGTTGTTTAGCGACTCCTTGAGCCGTACCGTCTTTTACAAAAATTGAGTTACTCATATTTTATTCTCTAAATTGACTCAAGAAAATTGTTTCGGACCATCTCCATCTGCTCTTCAGTTACCCCTATTTTCTTAAGGTACTCAACAGCACTTCCCCATTTGGACTCGACACCATCCAAAAAATCCTTCATTGCATCTTTAGGAACTCCTGCTGCAGTGATCATACTTTCTCTATCATATCCATCTGGGTAACCTACCGTACTCTCAATAAAATCAGCTTGTCTTTCAGTATCAAGATTGGTGAGTAAATAATCTGCTTCGATTACATCACGATTGACACCTAAAACAGACAACAAGAAAGCAGTTGAAACGCCAGTCCGATCTTTACCTGCCGTGCAATGTAAAACCACAGGTAGATTTTCTAGGTTTGATAAAATCCCAAATAATCTAAGCCAAGAAGTAGGGCCAAATTCTAAATAGCCTAAATATCTCTTACCTGAAATACCCGTATCACCTACTAATTTACTCAATTGATCGCTTCCACCTTCAGGGATAACAGCGATATTTATGTAATTAGCACCCATAGCTTCTAAAGGACCTTTTCCTTGATCCAAAACCTCGTCGGGCTTGCGCAAATCAATTTGAGTTGAAATTTTAAGATCCGATAATTGAGCAAGATCCTTCTGAGTCATCCTGTCTTGTCTTCCAGTTCTAAAGTAGAGACCTTTCTTCACCCTCATGCCATCTTGATTTAAATAACCACCTATATCTCTAAAGTTAAAGCAACCTTCAAAGGGATAATGTCGATCTGAGTAATCATCTATCATATTGTCTCCTGATTTTATGGATGCTTGATCTTATATCAAAATCTGTATCTCAATTTAACTGTAAATGTATCTGTTTGAGGATCATCCCAAGGTCTTTGATATATCTCACCTAAGTTATCTTCATCATCATACTGAACAACTTGACCACCTTTTGTATAAACCAAATAAAAATAAGAGAGAGGCTTTATCTCATATCTATATCTAATTTGAAAAGCCAAATCACTAAGTGTTATTGGCGGCAAAGGAATATCAGCAGACATCAAGTCTCCGAGGTTATTGGCTAAATAGGCTTTAGGTGTTCTGGCTGTAAAAGCAACCATTTGAGCTTTAAGTCTTAATTCATGCTTATCTCCTTTAAACCAATTTATCCCTGCAACAGTTAATCTTTGTCTTTTTTCATAAGTACCTAATAAATTATTTTCTAGCCAATTAAGCCAATTTTTTTCTCTTAAATCTTGATAGAAAATAGAATAAGAAATTGAATCGGCCGGAGTGTATTCAAACAAAAAATCATATGCCTTATTCCATCCAAGAGCTGACATGTACTCTTCACCTTTTCTTCTCATGAAGCCAGCCATATATTTATATTTCTTACCAGACATATTCATGTAGTTGACCTCATATCCGTAACCTTTTGGCATATTAATATAGGGAGAATCTTTGTATTTTCTAGTTATCTGATTATCTCTTCCTGAAGTTCTATAGAAAGTCTTCAATTTTAAGTCAGTAAAATTTTTAAAACCGTTATCTAATGTCATAGAAAGACTTGAGGGCTCCTTATTCCAATCAGTATCGGTCATAAGTGCATAATCGAGGGTATAATTTCTTTCTCTACTAAAAGAGCTTGAAGGTAAGTCCGCATTCTTAAATTGAGTTCTTCCTGTTACCATTAAATAGTCATTCTTCCATAGATAGCCCATGTCGCTGAGATCAATCGTGTCGTCGAAATAATAAATCCCCGCCCCTGTTGAAAAACTTTTACTTGGAGTTCTCAAATATCCTACTCTGAAGCCATATCCGTTTTCATCGTTGATCCTTGAATTTAGAAAGGCGCCGTTAACTCTTACATCTTGATTTGGCCTATATTCAAAATCACTGGCATGTACAGCAGCTTCTCTATCCAAAACCGGTCTTTCAACATATGTTCCTAAATAACCCAAAGTGAGATTCTCAGAATTTTTTCTTAACCTTAAGGCATAAAAATCTCTACCTTGACTGAAGTTTTCATCCGCCTCACTTGCTCCCAGAAACCCAATGTCTAAGTTTTCTGTTTGTTCAATATATCTAAGAGCAAAATCTATATCAGATGTGCCGATCTGTGTTTGATTGCATAAATCAGCATTTAATCCTGAGAGATTTGAACAATTATAATCTGGTGCGGCCCCTATTCTTCTGGTATTGATTACATAGAATGTCTCATAGCCTTGAATATTGAATAAAGACTGATTCTCAGCAAAAAAAGGTCTCTTATCTGAGTAGTAAGTCTCATAAGCTGAAAAATTAACCACTAATTCATCACTCTCTACTTGGCCAAAATCTGGGTTAAAAGTAGCATTTAATTGCCTGGAAGAATCAATTTTCCAAAAAATCTCAGCTCCCCCTTTTGTATCGGAAAGTTCTGTTGCAGAATCATCTGAGAAAGTAAGATATGGAAAAATATCTAGTTGAGAAGATTCATATTTCTGCACTTTTATTGTGGGAAAAATTGATAAGAACTTTTCTTGGTAGGGACTGCCTCTACAAGTAGCAAACACCCTAAATTCCGAGATGATTAATCTATAAAAGCAAATTCCAATTTCTCTTTCTTCAGTACTCACTGATTTCATAGGTGCAATAGACCAAGGAATCAATATTTCTGAGGTCCAGCCATCTTCTTGAACTGAAGTAGCTTGTTTCCAATCACCGTCCCAGTCATCATTCATTTCGTTTTCGTTAACTACAACGCCATCAATGATTGAGCCCCCTGCGTTTACAATAAAACGATATCCTGTCCTTCCATCATTATCGAAATCTAATGTCACACCATTTTGATCTCCTATGGGCGGCCTGACTCCTTGATCTCTTTGGTGTTGGTTAAGTCTAATGGTATCTTTCGGTTGGGTATTTATAAAACCAAAATACATACCCTTCTCGCCTTCTTGAATAAGAATTCTAGTATCGTTATGTCCAGTATCTAAAGAATAAGGGTAGACTTCATAGAACTCGTTAATTTCTCTTGCGCTGGCCCATTCTTCTTCATTTATAAGACCATCTATGACTATTTCGGAGAAGAGCACGGGGCAGAAAGCGATTAAGGATATTAGTAACCTTTGCTTCCTTGCTGACATATATATTTCCCCTAGATTTAATACTTAATGTTAAAGCAGGGACTCTCTAGAGTCATTAATTATTAGAGGTAGACTTTTGAGCATAAAAAACACTGAAGATATTAGATCAATGAATTCGAGCTCCTTGTTGAAGTAGTTTTTCCTGCACTTTTCTAATATCAACTTCTGCAACATCTACATTCGTTTGTATTGAAATGGCAGCAGCAACACCTGCGCCTTGCCCATTGACTGCACAACACATCATATTACGTACTGCAGCATGAGAACCTTTGTCACCTCCTACAGATCGGCCTGTGACCAATAAATTTTCAACACCTTTAGGAATCATTGCCCGATAAGGTAATTGAAAGTAGCGACCGGTGGTGGGTAAAACAAGAACTCCATAGCCGTCGATAAATTCTGGAAAGATACCAATACTGTCATCGAATTGTGCTTGATTGTGAACGTCTTCAGCAGTCATGTTATAAACTGCATCAATTTTTCTTGTATCTCTTATTCCGAGCGTCATACCGAAATTTCTTAATTTAGCTTTCTCACAACCTGGGTTATATTTTTTTAGAGCTTCTATGGCTAACATAGCTTGTCGACGACCTTCCATCTCTCCTTTTGTAAGGTGATCTGGGTTAGTTGCATCAAGTCCGGCTAAATGAATGATATTTAAATAACTCAGATCCCCCTGCTCACTTATGGCTCCCCATGTGCCTGTAATAGTAGTTAGATTCTTGGGAATTAATCCAGATTTGATGGCTTGTTCAAATGGCTTTTTTAGATAAGGGGAAAATAATTCATCCTCTTTTCCGGATGTTTTCATTCCCCAACCTGGGCCAAACCAATCACTATAAGTGTGAGGGTCAGCTTTAACATCTTCAATAAAACGAGTCTTATCAACACCATTCATTGAGAACATAACTGAAGCAGCCATCATTTCTTCTACTGGAGTTTTATAAACAATAGCTCCGGCTCTGTGAGCAATATCCGCATCCCCCGTGGCATCTATTACACGTTTTGCCAAGATTGCTTCTCGACCAGCCTTACTTTCAACTATAACACCTTTAATAACACCATTCTCAACAATTGTGGCTACCATTACTCTATGTAACATAGGTGTAATACCTGCCTCTTCAACTAATACATCTGCTACATATTTGAATGCCTCACCGTCTATTGCGTGACTATTAGATTGAGGTTCAGGATTGGATGCACCCATAGATTTTGCTCGTTCTTCAAACTCTATACCAATGCCTTCACTATCAACGGTTTTATCGTGCCGGTACCAGGCAAAGCCTTCGACACCTACCTGGGTTAGATTGCCTCCAAAGCAACCATAACGTTCAAGCAATGTAGTTTCCGCACCTGCTCTTGCTGCAGCGATCGCAGCTGCCAAACCTCCGGGACCACTTCCAACAACTAACACTTCCGTGCTATGAATAATTGGTGTTTCTCGTGCCAGTTCCTTAATAGTTTCCATAAACCACCTTAATTATTTTTAAAGTATATCCTCGTAATACATAGTCTTCATCATTAATCTAAATCTCTATTTCCACACTTTTTACCACTTAACATATCTATGAATAAGTCCCACTCTCTTTGATCTAAATCTCGACCTGTCCACCAAATTGCATGTTGATTAGTATCTTGCTTATCATCAATCACTAGCCCCCACATAGGCTCAATTTGATTCGGTAGCATTGAGTAGCGAACGTCTGTAACAAGATTTTTTTCTTCATCAAAGCCTAAATAATTCTGAGAAAACCATCGGAATCTTTCAACATCTACAGCTTGCTGACTTTCTTTATCCAAACCAGGTAAATGTTGCTGATAGTCAAAAATTTCAATACTTTCTCCTGAGCACACAGTTGATGATTGAACTGTCCTTATTGCATCAACATAAAAAGTTTGTTCGTGTTGATAAATAGACTTCCATAAAATTAGATTCCCAAAAGATGGCTTAAGAGTTAAACGTTCTGGATTATGTCCTCTTGATTTGGCTAGGTCATACGCTGTCGATAAAGCTCTTTCATACTGAACAAAACCTAAAGATAGATAAAAAATAATCCATCCAATTGAGAAAAAACTAAAAATTCTTTTTTTAGTTTTTATTGCAGTTCCTACAAGAATTAAAGCAGGAATGGTAAAGAGTGGATCAACTATAGATATATTGTTCCAAGTTATTCGCTCATTTGAGAATGGCCAAAAAAGTAGAGTTCCGTAGGAGGTACAAGCATCGAGTAACCCATGCGTCGCATATCCTAAGAAGCTTGCTATGTAGACAGTCTTGAAACTCATTGATTTCTTAACTAGAGGAAAGAAAAGCAATGCAACAATCAAAGAACCAAAGGGAATAAAGAAAAGTGAATGAGAAAACTGCCTATGGTATTCAAGAGACAAAATTGGATCGGTTGATGATTGAATCAAGACGTCTAAATCAGGAGCCAATCCTGCAAGAAAACCTATAACTCCCATCTTAAGGAGGTTATTCTTATTAGCAGTAGATTGTGCAAAAGCTGCGCCAACTGTTCCTTGAGATAATGGATCCATTTTTTTTAAAGATTGATTTTGTTTAAATTAAGATGCATCGATCTGGACTTATAAAGTTATAGTAATTTCCTATTTAACTTTTCGCGTAATTCTTTCACACCTTCAGTTTTTCTAAAACTGCTAAAAGAAATACTATTTATGATTTCTATTAGATCATTCTCAGTTTCACCAATTACACAGGGAAATATAAAATTCTTTTCTAAGATATTTTTCGGAATTTCATTCCGATGTAAGACCTTAACTTTGTAATCTTTTCTTAATTCTTTTATAAATTTTGTCCATTCATATCTGACAAAGATTTTGCTGTGAGAGATATCACATAGTTCGCATACCATCTCTTTTCTTAAGAGATTCTTATTGATCCAGTATTTAATTTCATTCAATAACCCACCGTCAGCGTTATAGATAAAATAAATTGTCTTAACTTCTTTTATTGTCATGAAGTCTCGGATATTAAAGTATCTGTCGAAAGTTTGTCTCTAGTTTGTATCATTTTTTTATGTATAGTGTTTTGATCTTTGAACTTTTATAGAGAATTATTGTGATAAAACTAGAAAAAAA
>SGZM01000036.1 GCA_004214065.1 Gammaproteobacteria bacterium
CAATTCTTTCCATGGTTATTAGGCATGAGAAATGCAATGGAAATGATGCTAACTGGAGAAACCATCTCTGGAGAGGAAGCAGCTATTAATGGTTTTGCTAATAAATCTTTTTCTGAAGATATTATTTCTAAAGAAGTTGAAAAAATAGCAAATAAGATTGCAAAAGTACCATCTGATATCCAGGCAATAAACAAAAGGTCTATACATAGGCAAATGGAAATTATGGGCATGAGAGATGGTATAAGGGCTGGAACAGAGCTCCAAGCCTTAGCAATGCACAGTCGCTCAACTAGAGATCATTTAAAGGAACTTTCTTCAGGATTAAAAGAAGCCCTAACTAAGAGAGACAAAGATTTCGGTGATTACAGAACTAAAGATAAAGACTAATCTAATTATTTTTGTAACTACGCTTTGTATAAGCTCATGTTCCAATTCTTCGCAAATAAAAGGTGCTCATTGGAAAGGACACTTGAACTTCATGCACGTAACTAAAGAAAAGATGGAAATGATTTATTCTGTTGATGTGACTGGTCAAAAAGTCTTTCTAGACGGCTATTATGAAATAATACGAAAGAATACTGATCAAGTGATATTTAGATTAACAGTTGATGAGCTAGAATTTGGAACTAGAGATGATGGTATGCCTTTTTGCAGAATTTGGGGTGACGTTGATGAGAGTAATATCAAGAGTTATTTATATGCGCTTGATTGCGCACCTATATAGTATTTTCTAGATTTATTCTTATTTTTAAGTCATCAATAAGTTCGTTAAGAGTTACATGGGAAGTTGTGGAGCCAAATATATATCTATCAGGTCTTATAAGATAAGTTTTGCCTTGTTCCATAAAAAAATTAAGCCAGGAATTTTCATCTATGTATTCTTTCTTGAGAATTAATGATTTACATCCCAATAGCTCTAAGAATCTTTTATTTTCTTCACTTACGCTAAATTTAGATTCTGATACTAAACAAAATTTACTCCCTAAGATATGATCCATGCGTTTAACTATTTTACTATTATGGTATTGCAACGGCTGAGGGAAGATTTCTCCAGAATGCATTTTTTCATTTGCTTTACCGCCAAAAAATAATCCATTTGAGAGATTAGGCAAAACAAAGGATCCATAACCTTTTGCTACTAATTCTTTAGGAACTTCTTCGGTATCACTTGCTTGGGCATAAGCTTCCATTAGTTCTCCGATTCCAGCGGAGTTTTCAACCACAAATTTAGAATGGGCTATTCTTTCTTCTTCGTAACTTTTTAGCAATTTATTATTTAATTCATTCTTAATTGTTACAGCTATTTTCCAAGCTAAATTAACAGCATCTCTATATCCAGACATCATTCCTTCTCCCATGAAGGGAGGTGCTTGATGGGCGGCATCACCCACTAAAAAACAATTATCTTTTTGAAAGTTTTTTGCTATTACTGAATGAAATTGATAGACGGCTTTTCTTATAATCCTATATTCTTCTGGCTTTAACCATTTACTAATTAGTTCTTGTATCTTTGTCTCATCAAGAAAAGTGTTTTTATCTTCATGCTCGTGAATGATGAATTCCCACCTTCGAAAGGGCAAATGTGAGGGTACAAAGGTTGACAACCTTTCCCTATCACACACTTGAATTACTTGGTTTCCAAGGGTGTTTTCGTTCATTAGCTCAACATCCACAACGACCCAGTCTCGATTGTATTCGAGGTCTATTTGTTGAATATTCAGCTCTTTTCTTACCAAACTTGATCCACCATCAGATCCAATTAAGTATCTACAAGTAAATTCCACTTCTTTTTGTTCTTTTAAATTGAAGACCTTTATTACATTTTGATTATCTATATGATTTAAATTTTTAAATTCGTGCTCCAAGAGGACTTCTACTTTAGAGTTGTTTAACTTTTCTCTGATAGCTTGATCAGTATATGGTTGATGGAATAGGGAAGATGGCGGCCATCCATTTGGCGATATAAGCCCATCTAATTCAATTGCGTTCCCAATGGTATTTAAGTCTTTATCTGTGAAACGAGCTCCACCTAAAACTGTACTATTTTCTTCATAGATATGGTCAATACCGGCCAATTGAGACATCCTAAAACCCTGATCACTGATAGTTACTGCCCTTGGTAGATTATAAATTTCTTTTTCTTTTTCTATAGCAAGAACTTTAATCCCATATGTCTCCAATAAAAGAGCAGCAATACTTCCTGAAGGACCCAGGCCTACAATGATCACATCAAAATGATTCATTGAATATACTCATCAAGTTTCTTATGGATAGATTTTAGAAATAAATTATGTTCGATATTATTTTTTAGATCGCTAACCCCTTTTTTCAGATTTGGATTACTTTGATCCGTTATTCCTTTTAAAAAGCTAGGTCTTTTTTTTAATTCTGCAAAGTAAGCTTTAACGAATGGTTTATTCTTGAGTAAAAGAGTAGACCAACCACATTCTTCCAGTCTGTGAAGTATGACTGACCAACTTATATCAGCAATCGTGAAATTATCATCTATAAGCCATTTCTCATTAGAAGATGATAATTTGCTTTCTAATTCATCTATGTGACTATTAAGATCATTGAAAGCAGATAACATGAGATTTTTAATCGGCGGTAGTTTAAGAAAATTAATACCAAACATCTTGAGCATCAAAAAAATTACCACTCTTTGTTTTATTGGATGCCTTATTAACCCTTTTAGAATCTCTACAATTGATACATAACCTAACATTGTTTCAAATAATGGGAACGTTAAAGGGCCAATCGTATTGCCAGCATATTTTTTATGTTCCCTTACAGGATTTCCAACCATGGATGCTTTTTCGGTCCAGTAATCTATTTCAATTTGTGTATTATTTTGGCCTCTAATCTTGTTAAGTCTTTTATGATTAAAAATATACTTTATTTGTTCATGTGATTCATATATTGGTCTCCCGTAATGAAGCAAGACAGGAACTGTTGCGCCAGGATTAATTTTTAAGAATTCTTTTGACGCAACTTCGTATTTCCCAGTTTCAATAAGGTCAATGTGTTTCGACTCATAATCTAATCCGGTTTCATGTAGACAGATTCTTACTTTTCTTGAGCACAAAGAAAAATCGTTATGATAAAGAATCCATTCGGCTGTAGTTTCCTCAACTATATAGTCTTGAAGGCCTATGGGCATGATGAGGGTTGATCTTGGAATAAAATCTAAGTAATTAAATGATGGCCGCCATCCATAAGCATAGTTTCTCCAGTAACAACTTTATTAATGCCTATAAAACTGTATATACCTTCAGCAACTTGCTCAGGAGTCACTGTTAGTTTTAAGGGAGTGTTATTAGTTAGGTTTTCTAGGGCAGCATTATATAAATCATCACCCATACCATTTCTCAACCAATCACCTTGTATAAAACCAGGACAAATGGCATTAACTCTAATTGGTCCTAAATTTCTGGCCATGGATTTAGTCATTGTATTGAGAGCACCCTTTGAGGAAGCGTAAGCTAGAGAACTACCTAATCCTTTAATGCCAGCAATCGAAGAAATATTAACAACACTAGGATTTTCACTATTCAGAAGCATTTCTTTACAAGCTCTAACCATTTGAAAGGGTCCGACAACATTCACTTTATAAATATGTAAAAAATCATCTGCATCTAAGCCATCCAGATCGGCGTGATTAAAAACAAATTTAGTGGTTCCTGCATTATTTACCAAAGCATCAATACGACCCCATTTATTGATTGTTTCCTGTGCAGTTTTTACACACGAATTATCTTCAGAAACATCGGCTGTTAGGGCTATAGCTTCAACGCCTAATTCTTCACACTCTTTAACTACAATATTTGCGTCGTCCATTGAGCTTGTACAGGTAATCGTGATATTCCATCCCTTAGAAGCAAGTAGCTTAGCTGTAGCTGCACCTACACCTCTACTTCCGCCCGTTATTATTGCTACTTTATTTGAAGATACTTCTGACATATTAATTCCTCTTCTTTATCTGTTTACAAATTCTTTTGTACTTTCACCTTTTAAAACAAATCCTGGTTTATTTTTAAAGGTTTTTTCTACCCAATCAAGAGCTTCTTTTTCATCAAGTTCAGGATCCCAAGGTTCGCCTTGTGGCTGTTCTACATCCCAAGGTGTATCAAAAAATATTTCCATTCCATTATTCTCTGGGTCATTAAAATAAAAAGACAATGCATTGCCATGACACAAAGGCATATAGTTGTGGTTAATAGCATCAAACTTTTCTTTGATCTGCTTTAATTCTGCGAAACTCTCAACCCTAAAAGAAATATGATTTAAAGCTGTTGAAGAGGTTAAATCTTCTCTACCTAATACAAAAGCCAATTGGTGATGTTCATTGGGATCATAACTAATAAATATTATTTCTGGACCATTTTCGAAGACAGGTCCACTGTCACTGACCTTGAAACCCAAAGTATCAACATAAAAATCTAAGATTTTCTTTTTATCTTTGATATTCAAAACTGTGTGAGACCAACCTAGTTTCATCTTTTTCTATATTAGTAGTTAATTATTTGTATCTGATTAAGTCTAATTTACTCAATTCTCGAATGATTTGTAATCCTTTTACAGACATTTTTGAGAGTTCCAAGACCTTCTATTTTCGTAGTAACTACATCTCCTTCCTGAAGAAACTTACCTTCCATGACCCCGACACCACCAGGCGTTCCAGTAAAAATAACATCTCCGATATTGAGAGTAACTATTTCCGATAAGTAGTTAATTATTGAGGGTATATCAAATATAAGGTCATTAGTATTGTCATTTTGTCTTATTTCTTCATTTACTTTGCATTCAATCTTAAATCCTTTTTTATATTCCGATTCATCCAATGCAACCAAATAAGGACCCATTGGTCCAAAAGTATCAAACGATTTACCTAGATTAAACTGGGGTGGTTTTGCAGCAAATTGAACTACTCGATCAGATATATCCTGGCCTACACACAAACCTGCAATATGACTCCATGCTTCATTTTTACTAATATCTTTTCCCGGCTTGCCTATAACTGCAACCAGCTCAGCTTCATAATCTACATGATCACTTCTCATTTCTATATCAGTAAAAGGACCGACTAAGCACGTAGTGTGTTTTGTAAATATCATAGGTACACTCGGTATTTCCATACCAGCTTCTTCTGCATGATTCCTATAATTTAAACCAACCGCATAACAATTTTTAGGATTGGATATCGGAGCATCAATACTCACATCTTTTAATAATCCTGTAGGATTGTTCTCATCTAAGCTAGAATTCAGTCTGTGGAGCTCATCGAGATGGTTTAATGCATCAAGTGTATCGTCACTTAAAGCATTATTTGAAATTGTCTTAAGATCATAATAATGTTCTCCTTTTACAAGAGCCGCTTGACCGGAAATGTTGGCTAATTTAAATGCCATGAAAACTCCTTTTATTAAAAATTGATTATAGGCAATTCTCAATATTTTATAAGCTTTTATATACTGATAAAAAATTATGGAAAGAAAAAAATTTACTAATGCACTGGGTGAAGATTTCTCTTATCTTGTACATGAATCTACAAAGAGTAAATTAAATTTTGTTTTTTTTCATGCAACTGGATTTAATTCTGAAACTTACCAAATTTTGTTTGAGAAACTCAAGAATCAATTTGATAATCAAATCAATATTTACGCTTTAGATCAGCGTGGACATGGACTGTCCAAAGCAAAATCTGATCATAATCAATTAAAATCTTGGGATGTTTTTGTAGAAGATGGTAGAGAATTTATAGATTCTATCAAAGGACCTGTAATATGTTCGGGACACTCTATGGGTTCTATAATTGCTGCGAAAATAGCTTCTCTAGATTCTGATAAAGTTCCTAATTTATTCATGATAGAACCAGTTCTTTATGGACCACTAGAATCGTTAAAATTTAGGTTCATGTCCTTAATTAAATACAATAGAGGTCTTTCAATTGCAGATGGTGCAGCTAAAAGAAGAAGGGAATTTCCCTCTATAGAAGACGCAGTATCTTCTTATACCGGAAGGGGGGCTTTCACTACATGGACTCCAGAGTGGATAAGAAATTATCTCACGGGTGGTTCAGTAAATATCTCTTCGGGTATCGAACTAACTTGTTCGCCTGAATGGGAAGCAGCAACATTTAGATCATCTTCTATGGATACTTGGAGATATCTAAGAAAAATTAGAAATAATGTGATGGTTGTATACGGAAGTTTAGGATCAACCTTTTCTATACAAGCTAGAAAGAATTTATTTAAATTAGGTCTAAACTGGGGTTCTAAATATTATAAAGAAGCTTCACATTTTTTACCTATGGAATATCCAGACTCGGTAATTAAAGACCTGAAGGACTATTTGGAGAATTAAAGAGCTTTTACAAAATCTCGAAGAGCAGTACCAATCTCTTCCGACGAGTCTTCCTGTATGAAATGATTTCCACTTACAGTTATTTCAGTCTGATTTTTCCACGTCCTTGCAAATTCTCTCTGTTCTCCAACGAGTATAGAGCCCGGGTTTGCATTTATGAAAAGCTTTGGTATTTCTGAATCTTTATGGAATTCTGCATTTTTCCTAACTTCCTCTACGACAGCATTTGGGTTCCCATCTAAAGGTATCTGTCTTGGCCATGTGAGCGTGGGCCTTCTGTCCTCTCCTTCTTTTAAAAAAGGCCTAATATATTCAGCCTTCTCTTCATCTGTGTAACCTGTTGCAGAATCAGCTAATAAAATTCTTTCTACAAAAAAGTTTTTCTCAAGTACTAATTCTTCTCCCGCCTCAGATCTGAATAATTGAAAAATTTTTGTTGCAGCATCTGGCCATTGTTCCCACGTTAAGGGCATGACAATTGCCTCCATGTAAGTGATGGATTTAACTCTATCAGGATTTTCTCTTGCAAATTGGAAGCCCATGGCTGAACCCCAATCATGGATAATGAGATGAATATCATTCCCTAACTCTAGAGTGTCTAATAAACCAGTCAGATAACCATACTGTCCATGATATTTGTAACCTTCATTGTCTACACCATCTAATTTTTCAGAATCACCCATACCTATTAAATCAGGTATAACCACTCGACCTATGTCTTCAACATGAGGAGCAATATTTCTCCATAGATATGACGAGGTAGGATTACCATGCAAGAATAAAAAGGTATCTCCGTTACCCTCATCTATATAGGCCATCTTTTTATTATTAATTTCTGCGTATTTTTTTGTATATTTCATATTTAATCTAAATTAGGTATCACAAAAGCCTTAAACTCTTCTTCATAAAGCTCTGCAAACTTAATTGTTGTTTTATCTTCGTAAGCACCTCCGATGGCCTGTAAACCAACCGGCATACCATCTCTTGCTAAACCGGTAGGGAAAACAGTACTTGGAAGGTGTGCGTTTACCGCAAGGCCGGGCCAAAATATTTGTTGAAAATATCTTTGTTCTTGATTGTCAACCATAATAGATCTTTCCGAAAATTTTCTATGATCATGTTCAATAGCTGTTGTAGCTAGCTGAGGACACACTAAAATGTCCCACTCGTTGAAGAAGTTACCCCAAGATATTTTTGTTTGTTCTCTTGCATAATTTTGTCTTATCCAGTTTCTATGAGAGAGAACAGTTCCTCTAGCCAAAAGGGCGTCTACAGATAAGTCATTTGGCTCTATAGTTGACGCAATTTCTTCAATTTTTTTGTATTCCTCTTCAGACATTCCTGATTGCATCACAGACTGCAGAAGTAATTGATAATTTATTTCTGCTTTTAAAAAGTCATGACCAGGCTTTGCGGTATAAGATACATTCACACCAGCAGAAGTAAGATTTGCTCCAACTTCTTCACATTTTTTTTCTATTTCTTTAGACACAGGGGCAAGTTCGTCATTACTCCATATAGCGACTTTGAAGTCTTTTAGAGAAGATTTTCTTGATTCAGGAAGGTTTAATTGCCATCCTCTAGCTTCTCTTTCTATAGGACCAGCCATAATATCCAATGCAATCTCAAGGTCTTTGGCACTTCTTGCAAGAGGACCACAAACAGATAGATCAGGCTCAGGAACGTTCGGTATCAATTCATGTCCGGATGAAGGAATAATTCCATGACTAGGTTTATGACCAAAAACACCACAATAATGAGCAGGGTTTCTTATTGAACCGCCGATATCAGAACCTGCTTCTAGAGACGTAAATCCAGCAGCTAATGCAGCCGCACTTCCACCAGAGGAACCTCCAGGTGTTCTATTCACATCCCATGGATTACCGGTAGTCCCATAGACATCATTGTAACTTTGAAAGTCAGCAAGATTCATCGGAACATTAGTCTTACCTAAGAAATGGGCTCCAGCATTTTTGAATCTCTGCACAGCCAAACCATCCTCTTTTGCGATGTTACCTTTATAGTCTGGTATACCCCAATTCGTGCTTTGACCTTTGATGTTATAAGACTCCTTTATGGTCATAGGAACGCCATGAAGGGGACCTAAATTTTGATTAGTTGAAAGAGTCTTATCAGCTACTTTGGCATCTTCAATTGCTTGATCAAATATTTTAACAACGACAGAATTAATTTTGTCATCGTACTTTTCTATCCTGTCTATGAAGTGTTGTGTGAGCTCTAAAGAGCTTATCTCTTTTTTTCTTATTTTTTCTGCCAGTTCATAGGCAGGCAAGTAATGTAAATCCAAAATTAATCTTCTCCTGGTTTCCAGTCTTCATATCTTTCTTGAAGTCTTTGCATGCCAGATATCCAACGAT
>SGZM01000037.1 GCA_004214065.1 Gammaproteobacteria bacterium
CATATCGGAACAAACAACTTCCCAGTTTGGTCTTTCCTTAGCTAAGGAAAGACCAATAGCACCTGAGCCAGTTCCTAAATCTAAAACCTTTATTTGCTTTGAGTCAAATGTCTCTAGAATGTTCCGAACTAAGGTTTCTGTTTCTGGTCTAGGGACTAAGACTTTATTATCAACATAAAGACTCAGATTCCAGAATCCAATTTGATTTGTTAAATAGGCTAAGGGCTCACCTTTTTCTCTTCTTTTAATTAGATCTTTGAGCTCATTACATGTTTCCTTTGTAAGCGAGGGGTTATCTCTATACAAGACATTCTTATCAATATTTAAGAGGTGCAAAACTAAAAGCTCTATATCAAGCTGCGAACTTAAAGTACTGGATTGCGTGAGTAGTTTTATTTGTTTTAAAGCAGAATAATCATCCATCAGTTTGAAGATTCTAGATTAGCTAATGCTCTGGCTTGATTTTCTTCAAGTAAGGCCGTAATCATAACTTCCATGTCACCATCTAAAAAAGCAGGTAGGTTGTGCACAGAAAACTCAATACGATGATCTGTAATTCTGTTTTGAGGAAAATTATAAGTTCTTATTTTTTCTGATCTATCTCCAGACCCGACCATAACTCTTCGATTTTCAGCTTGTTCGGATTCAGCCTTCTCTTTTTCGGCGTTTTGTAATTTAGATTGAAGCAACGAAAGAGCTTTTTCTTTATTTTTATGTTGCGAACGTCCATCCTGACATTCAACAACTATACCGGTTGGTATATGCGTTAACCTGACAGCTGAGTCAGTTTTATTGACGTGTTGACCACCAGCTCCTGAAGCTCTAAATGTGTCTACTCTCAAATCATTTTTATCAATATTTACTTCGGCTAGATCATCTTGCTCAGCTAAAACTGCAACTGAACAGGCTGAGGTATGGACTCTACCCTGGGATTCTGTAGTAGGAACACGTTGGACTCTGTGCACACCAGCTTCAAACTTAAGCTGCTTATAAACATCTGAACCTTCAATCCTTGTTACTAGTTCTTTAAATCCTCCGTGGTCTCCTTCCCGGACACTTACTATCTCCATTTTCCAGTTATTTCTTTCAGATAGCCTTGAATACATTCTGTACAAGTCACCTGAAAATAAAGCAGCTTCATCTCCGCCAGTTCCAGCTCTTATTTCTAAAAATACATCTTTTGAATCATCTGGATCTTTTGGTAATAATAATCGTTTTAACTCTACTTCTAGGCCTTCTATACTTTTTTTGAGGTCATCAAATTCCAATTCTGCCATTTGTTTTATTTCTGGATCAGAATCCTTCATGAGAAGTTTTGCTTCTTCTAAATCACCTTCTGCTTTTTTAAAACTGATAAAAGCATTAACTAACGGTGATAAGTCTGCATACTCTTTAGATAATTTGATATATTCCTCTTGATTAGAAGTTATATCAGGTTTACTCAGGAGAGATTCTATTTCCTGATATCGGGAAGAAACATCATCTAATTTAGTTAAAATACTCTCTATCATTTATTTCTACCTTTGCTGATAATAAGAATCATGGAATATCCAAAAAATTCTATTTACCATCATTTCGCCTTATCATTAGTAATACTCTCTTTATTTGGCTGTTCTTCTATTGCTATTGAATCAAAAAAAACCTCCAATGAAGTACTTAGTATTAATGAAAATTTTAAAATAGAAGGTAAGTTTAAGCTTTCGTTCATGGATAGCAAGGAAACAGGTTATTTTGAACTGGATAAGTACAATAATACGATCTCTCTAACACTTGGAAAAAGCTATCTACTTCCAGAAGAAGTATTAATCTTAGACATAAGAGAAAATCTAGATCTTAACAAATTTGCTTTAAATCAAGATTATCTCAATGAAATACCTTCAATTTCTATAAAACATTTACTGGAGTTATGCTTAGGATTAAAAACATTTAATAATCTAAATAAGGAACTAAAAGTAGATTTTGAATTTGAAGAGCTTTCTAAAACTCCCTCGAAAGTAATTATTTCAAATAACAAAAACATTGAGCTTACTATCTTAATAAAAGTTATATGGAAGAATTAAGATTACAGGCCCCTGCAAAACTCAATCTACATCTACAAGTGCTCAGATCAAGAGATGATGGCTTTCATGATATTTCGTCCTTATTTTCCTTGATCGATATAAGTGATTTGCTTATTTTTAGGAGAAATGAAAAAAGTATAAATCTTATTGAATCATCACCTATTGAAGACAATATAGTCGTTAAAGCAGCTCAGCTTTTAAAAGATTATTCTGGTACTAATCAGGGCGTCAGTATTGAACTCATTAAATCCATTCCTGATCAAAAAGGATTAGGAGGAGGAAGCTCAGATGCGGCAACAACTCTAATAGGTTTAAATAGATTGTGGGAATTAGAAATCTCAAATAAGAAATTATTAGATTTAGCTCTAAGGTTAGGTTCAGATGTTCCTTTCTTTATATTTGGAAAGACTGCCTGGGCAGAAGGTAGAGGAGAAATTTTAAGAGAATATCCTTATACAGAAAAATACTTTCTATTATCTTTTCCTAAGCTAAAAATTAGCACAAAAGAGGCTTTTAATAGTATATCTATTGATAACAAAGCGCAGTTAACAGAAGAAAGCTACAATAAAGATAAAGCCTTCAATAGCTTTGAAGCTTGGATAAGAGAAAGATATCCATCTATCGATAAAATTTTTAAAGAACTTGAAGTGATTGGTACTCCAAGACTATCTGGAACAGGTTCTACTATATTTTTAGAATATAACAGTTTAGAAAAAGCACAGATAGCTCATAAAAAATTTCCTGAATTAGTTTTAACAAAAAGCTTAGATCATTCACCCTTATTGCAAATAATAGAATAAAATACGCGAATTATGTGTTTGGGGTGTGGCCAAGCGGTAAGGCAGCGGCTTTTGATGCCGCCATGCGCTGGTTCGAATCCAGCCACCCCAGCCAATTTTAGGTGCTTAAAATGATAAATTCTTCACGTTCTGGTTTAGTTCTATTTTCAGGAAACGGTAACCCTGTCCTATCAAACGAAATTGCAAAGCAATTAGGAATGAGATTAGGTCATGCCGATGTTACAACTTTCAGTGATGGTGAAATCAGCATAAGCATTGAAGAGAATGTGAGGGGTAAAGATGTATTTCTAATTCAACCTACTTGCGCACCTGCTGGGGATAATCTTCTTGAATTAATAATAATGGTAGATGCTCTTCGCAGATCTTCGGCTGGGAGAATAACTGCTGTAATCCCATATTATGGTTATGCACGCCAAGATAGACGTGTAAGGTCTGAAAGAGTACCAATAAGCGCAAAAGTTATGGCTGATATTCTAGAAAGATCAGGGATAGATCGTGTCCTTACTGTCGAGTTACATTCAGAGCAAATTCAAGGATTCTTTGATATTCCAGTAGATAATGTCTATGGAACAAAGGTTATGAGAGATGACATCTTAAAGAACAATTCTAAAAATAATCTGGTAGTTTCCCCGGATGTAGGTGGAGTAGTTAGATCGAGAGCTTTGGCCAAAGTTCTAGGCCTTTCTGATCTAGCCATCATAGACAAAAGACGAGATGAGGCCAATCAGTCTGAAGTTATGAATGTTATAGGCGATGTAGTAGGCAAGAATTGCATAATTGTGGATGATATAGCTGATACTGCAGGAACTTTATGTAATGCAGCGGCTGCCTTAAAAGAACAAGGAGCTTCAAAAGTTTTCGCTTATATTGTCCATCCTGTCTTGTCAGGTAAAGCAATTGAAAAAATTTCTCAATCAAAGCTTGATCAATTGGTAGTAACAGATACTATACCGCTCTCTGAAGAGGCGCAAAGTTGTAAAAAAATTAGAATTGTAACCATGGCACCTACTTTGGCTGAGGCTATTAGGCGTGTAAATAATGAGGAATCTATAAGTGCCATGTTCTTATAGAGGAGAGAAAATTATGTCAGAACAAGTAAATTTAAATGCAGTAGGTAGAGAGTCTGAAGGAAAATCTTCCAGCAGGCAATTGAGAAGAGAAGGATCTATTCCTGCTGTTGTCTATGGTGGAGACAAAGACCCTGTAAGGATATCTATTCTTGAAAAGGATATATCTAAAGCATCAGAAGTCCCTGGTTTTGCTACTCAAATTTTAAATATAAACATTTCAGGTGAAGAGCAAAATGTAATTGTTAAAGAGTTACAAAGGCACCCTGCAACACAAAGAGTTCTTCATGCCGATCTTCAAAGAGTAAATCCAGATACTAAGATTAGCATTTCTGTTCCAGTAAGATTCTTAGGAGAAGACTCTTGTATAGGTGTAAAAATGCATGGTGGAGCTATCTCTCGTTTAATCAATGATATCGATATAACCTGTTTAGCCTCAAATCTTCCAGAATATTTAGAAGTAGATATTTCAGAGCTCGATGTAGGAGATTCAATATTCTTGTCAGGTTTATCTTTGCCTGAAGGAGTTGAAATTCCCTCTCTGGCACTAGGTGAGGATAGAGACCAAGCTGTAGTTTCTGTTACTGAGGCGAAAGTTCTTGATATTGAACCTGAAGTTGTTGAGACAGAAGGAGAAGAAGGCGAGTCTCAAGATGCAGATGGCGATTCAGGAGATTCTTCTGAAACTCAAGAAGACGATAACGAATAGTTTTCTTTAATACTGTCTCATGGAACCACTATTGATCGCAGGATTAGGCAATCCTGGAGATGAATACGCGCTTACACGTCATAATGCTGGTTTAGAGTTTATTAATCTCCTTTGCGATAATTATTCCCTTACCCTTAAAAAAGAAAATCAAATTAATGGTCATTTCGCAGAGTATGAGACAGAAAGTTATAAACTAATTCTCGTAACTCCTTCCACATATATGAATGAGAGTGGTTTATGTATCTCAAAATGTAAGAAATTCTTTAACTTGAATACTAACCAAATCTTAATAGCCCATGATGAATTAGATCTACCTAATGCCCATATAAAACTGAAAGAATCTGGTGGACATGGTGGTCACAATGGACTGAGAAACATAATTGATCACTTTAAAGGAGATAACTCATTTAAAAGGATAAGAATTGGTATAGGTAAACCAAGTAAAGATAAAGATGTTATTTCTTATGTCTTAAAAAAAGCTCCAAAAAATGATCGAGAAGAGATGATTGATACATTAAGAAACTATTTAGATTTAGGCGAAAGAATAATGGAAGATGGATGGCAAAAAACTGTTATGAATTTTCATACTGTAAAAGAGGAGAAAGATAATGAGTCTTAAATGTGGCATTGTTGGCCTTCCAAACGTAGGTAAATCGACTCTATTTAATGCTTTGACAGCTGCAGGTATTGACGCTCAAAACTTCCCATTTTGTACAATAGAACCTAATAAAGGTATCGTTGCCGTTCCGGATCCAAGATTGAATCAAATAGCCGATATTGTTAATCCTGAAAAATTAATTCCAACAACAACCGAGTTTGTAGATATAGCAGGGTTAGTTAAAGGGGCCTCTGAAGGAGAAGGCTTGGGTAATAAATTTCTCTCTCATATAAGGGAAACACAAGCGATTATTCATGTCATAAGATGCTTTGAGAATCCTGATATTACACACGTACATGATCAAGTGGATCCAGTTATAGATTTAGAGACTGTAGAAACTGAGCTCTTGTTATCTGATATAGAAACATTAAGCAATGCATTGATCAGGCTTGAAAAAGCATCGAGGTCTGGTGATAAAGAAATCGCCATCCAGAAAGAGAAATTTGAAAGTTTATCTGCTGAACTGAGTACAGGAGTTCTGGGCAGGAATGCCAATGCCTATATAAAAGACCCAGAAGCTTTTAGAGAATTAGGTCTGATTACAGTTAAACCTTGCTTATATGTAGCGAATGTTGAAGAGCTTAATGAAGAAAATGATCTACTTAATCAGCTTATAAATTATGCGAATGAGAGAAACTCTATTGTTTTGCCTATGTGTAATCAGTTAGAAGCAGAAATTGCTGAATTGGACTATGAAGAAGGCCTAGAATTCTTACAAGATATGGGTTTAGATGAACCAGGCCTAAACAAATTAATAAGAGAAAGCTACAAAATGTTATCTCTAATAACTTATTTCACTGCGGGAGAAAAAGAAGTTAGAGCCTGGACTGTAAAAGATGGCTCTACCGCTCCAGAAGCCGCAGGAGTAATTCATACAGATTTTCAAAAAGGTTTTATACGAGCAGAGACCACCGCATATGATGACTATATTAATTTCCAGGGAGAGTCTGGTGCCAAGGAAGCAGGTAAATTAAGATCAGAAGGAAGTGATTATATTGTTAAGGATGGCGATATCATGCATTTTAGATTTAATGTGTAATAGTTTCTCGACTTTACCTTGTCTGATCTCTAAAATTCGCATCACGGTTGTGTAGCTCAGCTGGTTAGAGCGCGGCATTCATAATGCCGAGGTCGGTGGTTCAAGCCCACCCACAACCACCACTATTCTTAAAGATACTTCTTAAAAAATAAATTCTGTAGCTCGGCAACAGACCTTCCATATCCTTTCTGAGAATCAAAGGCATGCTCCTCTTCAGAAAATATATGAAGTTCAGTGGGTATATTTAAATTAGTTAACTTTGCATATAAATCTGTCGAATCAGATAGCTTTACAACCGAATCAGTTGATCCATGAATCAGCATAGTAGGGGGAAATTTTTTAGTGATTTGTAAAACAGGGCTAGCTTTATCAAAGTCATCTTGTGAGGCTTCATCGCCCATTAAGGCCTTATAAGCGTCAAATATGGCATCTGTATCTTCATACTTTCTTATTTGTGCTGGTGGATAAATAGCGCATACTGCTTTAACTTCTGAAGTAACATGATTGTTTCCGCCTTCACCTTCAAAACTTGGATCAATATCTGAAAGAGCTGCCATCAAAGAAAGATGACCTCCAGCAGAATTTCCTGTAACTCCAATTCTATTTGGATCTATCTTTAATGTATCCGAATTTGCTCTTAGATAACGAACTGCACAATTCACATCCTGTATCTGGGCAGGCCAAATCTCCTCTTGAGATAATCTATAAGAAGCTGTTAGGCATGTGAATCCTTCTCTAGCAAGAAGTATTCCGTATCCACGTAATTGATCTTTATCGCCTTCTCTCCAACCACCACCATGAATAATTACTATTCCAGAGCCATTAACTTCTCCTTCAGGAGGATAAAATAAATCCCCTGTTAGATCCCTCGAACCTGTAGACCCAATTTTTATATTATCTTCTACATTTACTAATTTTTTCATTGTAAAAAAAAGGCATCCAAGGATGCCTTTAAATAAATTCCTTTTTTAATCTAACCTAGAGTTCCAAACACTTAAAATAATTATTATTGCAATAATCAATCCTAAACCTTCAGACCCTAATACTTCTATTACCGATTGCACGTTTTGAAGAACTCCCCCAAAAAAAGGTACATCTGGTCCAAACAATAGTGAAACTAAAATTGACACTGAAATAACCAGCCCCAAAAACTTAGTTATCTCCCATAAAAATTTCTTTGTTTTTTCATAGATATCTATCATAACTATTTCTCCAAACTAAAAAAAAGGGGTACCTATCGGCCCCCTTTTTTTATTTAAAAATAGAGAGCTTATCTACTATATAGACTCATCAAAACACCAAGGACTACAAGCCCCACGATGCCATTTTCGCCAAGTTCGTTCACTAAACCTAAAAGGTTTCCAAGAACTCCATCAACAAAAGGAAGACTACTTCCAAAGACTACTGCAGCAGCTACTCCCAGACCAACTAAAGCAACAGCTAAATTTGTCAGTTGACTTACTAAGTCCATTAACATACTCATCATTCTATCCATTTTTTCACCCATTTAATTGATAAACAAAAGCCCAGATACATCTGGACCATTAGATTTAACAGGATGAAAAGTATTAAAACAAACGAGTCCTTAACACAAAATTTAGAAAATTACAAATTAATCTTCTAATCCTTTCATTGTGAGTCTTATTTTTCCTTGTCTATCTACTTCTAAGACTTTGACTTGAACTTCTTCACCTTCGACAAAATAGTCAGAGACATTTTCAACTCTTTCTTCAGATATTTCAGAGACATGAACTAAACCATCTCTTCCAGGCATGATCGTAACAAAAGCACCAAAGTCTTTAATATTGGCCACAGTACCTGTGTAGATTTTATTTACTTCGGGTTCAGCAGTTATTTCTTCAATCCTCTTTTGAGCAGACTCTCTCGATTCTGGAGTGTCTCCATAAATTGTAACTTTACCACTGTCTTCAACTTCGATAATTGCACCCGTTTCTTCAGTTAAGCCTCTAATAGTTTCGCCGCCTTTTCCAATTACGTCTCTTATCTTCTTAGTATTTATTTGTAAGACTACAGCTTGTGGAGCCTTCTCAGAAAGCTGCTCTCTAGATGAAGAGATTACTTCATTCATACTAGACAAAATATGATTCCTAGCTGTGTGAGCTTTTTCTAGAGCCACTTCAAAAATTTCTTCAGTAATACCATCGATCTTTATATCCATTTGCAATGCGGTTATGCCTTCAGAAGTTCCTGCAACTTTAAAGTCCATGTCACCAAGATGGTCTTCATCTCCTAATATATCTGTAATGACAGCAAAGCCTTCTTCTTCCTTAACTAAGCCC
>SGZM01000038.1 GCA_004214065.1 Gammaproteobacteria bacterium
AACCTGCTCCTGTAAATGACTTAAACCAACCTCTTTTAGAGATTCTTCAGATACACTTGTGAGAACTGTAACTCCAATTAGCAATGGAGGATTTGGATATCCACTTAATGCTTTATATGAAGCTTCTAACATCTTTGATCCACCTGAAGCATGGACATTAACCATCCAAACTCCTTGATCTGCTGCTGACTTTATTGCTTGATATACAGTATTAGGAATGTCATGGAATTTTAAATCTAAGAATATATCGAAACCGAGATTATGAAGTTCTTTAATTATTTTAGGTCCTGATGAAGTAAATAACTGACTTCCTACCTTTAACCTACAGATCTCTGGGTCGAGTATTTTGGCGATATGAATTGCATCAGCATACTCAAGATCTAAAGGAATAATGATCTTATTTTCCATAATTTTGAGTTAAAATTTTGTCGAATTCAGATGAAAAAAAAGCGAACCAGAAATAAGACTGAAGTTCGCAATTTTGTTTTTTAAGGCCTATGGGCATTAAAAGCACACTATAATAAACGAATGATATTGTGTCCATCAAAACCTTAATAATTCAGAAAAAAAGTGTTAAAAAATTTAGAAGAACTTAATGGCATGAGAGAGGCAGGGAAACTTGCTGCGGAAGTCTTAGAGATGATCGGAAATCATGTAAAACCCGGAATATCAACTGGCGAGCTAGATAGAATTTGCCATGACTTTATAGTTAACGAACAAGATGCTATACCAGCAAATGTTGGCTATAGAGGTTTTGAAAAAACATTATGCACAAGTATCAATCAAGTCATATGTCACGGTATACCTAATCATGAGCGCATCCTTAAAAGCGGAGATATCATGAATATTGATGTTACTGTAATTAAAGATGGTTGGCATGGTGATACATCTAAAATGTTCCTTGTAGGAAAAACCCAAACTCACAATGAAAGACTTGTTCAGATAACTCAAGAGTGTCTCTATAGAGGTATCGAAGTTGTCAAACCTGGTGCAAGACTTGGGGATATAGGGCATGCCATTCAATCTCATGCAGAAAAAAATCATTATTCAGTTGTTGAAGAATATTGCGGACATGGAATAGGTAAGATTTACCATGACGAACCGCAAATACTCCATTACGGAATAGCCAATACTGGACAAGAAATAGTTGAGGGCATGTGCTTCACTATCGAGCCTATGATCAATATAGGATCAAAATCTACCAAGTTGCTATCAGATGGGTGGACTGTCGAAACAAGAGATGGAAGAAATTCAGCTCAATGGGAACATACTATTTACGTTAACAAAGATGGAGCGGAAATTCTTACTTTAAGAAAAGAAGAAAGTACAACAGCATAGATGCTAGAAGATTTTATAAAACAAAAAGAATCTGATAATAAAGACTTATCTAAACAGTTTGAAAACTGGCTTTATAAAGATAGAGGCAGACAAATTAGAGGGATAGAATATTTTCTTAATAAAAGATCTGAGAATATAGATAATTTGATCCAATCTGTAGCCTATGAAGCTAAACTTAACTTAATCAATGACTTTGGTATATTTTCTGTAGGAGGTTACGGTCGAGGTGAACTGCATCCCTACTCTGATATAGACTTACTCCTTCTATCTAAGAACAACTTATCTAAAAAAGATCAAAACAAAATAGAAAGTTTTGTAAGCCTCTTATGGGATTTAGGTCTTGAGATTGGACATAGTGTAAGAACATTGGAACAGGCCAGAAATCAAGCAAGAGAGGATGTCTACACAATGACAAATATGCTTGAATTCCGGCAATTACTTGGTACAGAGGCTTTGCATATAGACTATTTAAAGATCATAGACACTAAAAATTTATGGAGAAATAGAGCATTTATACAGGCAAAAATTCAAGAACAAATTGAACGTCATAATAGCTTTAATAACACTTCTTATAACCTTGAACCGGACATTAAATCGTCGCCCGGGGGCTTGAGAGATATACACACTATAGACTGGTTAATAAAAAATTCTCAAAGAGATTTATCTGAAAAAAATAACTTGTCAGGTGTGCTTACTCCCGAAGAAAGAAAAGAATTAAATAAATCAAAGTATTGGTTGTGGGTTATTAGGTATCTTACCCACCTTGAGGCTAACCGAGAAGAAGATAGATTATTATTTGAGCACCAAATTCCAGTAGCACTTAAACTTTTTCCTACTGCCAAAAATCCAAACCAAGCTGCAGAAAAACTTATGCACAGATTCTATAGATCCACTTTAAGTATTTCTGAGATCAATTCCACATTCATTCAAAATTTGAAAGAGAATTATGAATTAACGAAATTTTCGAGAAAAAAGACCTTAGATGACAATTTTTATTTAAAGAATAACCTTATTCATCTTTATGATTTAAATGGCTTTAAAAAAAATCCCAGTCTACTTTTAGATTTATTTATTAAGCTAAGTGAAAATTCACATATAAATGCAATTGGTGCGGAGACACTTAGAGCACTTAAAAGAGATAGGAACCTAATCAATTCTGATTTTCGATCTGAAAAAAAGAATATAGACCTCTTTCTAAAACTTCTAAAATCTAAGCGACTGCTTGTAACTCAATTGGAAAATATGAAGGAATTGGGAATCTTAGGGAGATACTTACCCGAATTTGGCAGAATAACAGGGCAAATGCAATATGACTTATTTCATATATATACAGTCGATGCCCATACTTTAGAAGTTTTAAGAAACATGAGATGGATGACCCTTGGAAAATCTAAAGAGAAATTTCCTCTTGCCTCTAAACTTATTAATTATTTACCAAAATTAGAAATACTTTACATATCTGGGTTGTATCATGATATCGGAAAAGGAAGAGGGTCTGATCACTCTGGATTAGGTAGATCAATTGTAAGGAAATTCTGTAAAAAACACTTCTTCTCAGAAGAAGATACAAATCAAATTGAATGGCTAGTAGAGAATCATCTTCTTATGTCAGTTACATCACAAAAAAAAGACCTAACTGACAATAATGTCATAAAGGATTTTGCAGATAAGGTTAATAACCTTGTGACCCTTAATTATTTATATTGCCTGACTGTTGCAGATGTCAGTGCAACTAACCCTAATTTATGGAATTCTTGGAATGCATCACTCTTAAGACAGTTATATGATAGAACCAAGTTATATTTTGAGGATGAGATCCTGCTCAATAACTCTATAGATGAACAAAAAAATAGAGCTTTAAAATTAATAAATAACTTTACAAAATCTGATGTGGAAACTCTATGGTCTAAGTTCTATCCTGACTATTTTGAAGCATCAGATTATTTTGATCTGAGCACACATGCCAAGATCATTTTATCTTCTGATAAAAAAACAATAATTAAACTAATTGAAAAAGAAAAGGATACTCTTACATCCATTTTTATATACACAAAAGATCGTACAAACTTGTTCGCTACAATAATAGGGATACTGGACTCGGAAAATATTAATTTTGTTGATGCAAAACTTTACGGTATGCGGGATGGATTTTGTACAGATCTCATAACGATAAGTGACAGAGAACAAAAAGTAAATTTAGGTTCGGAGAAAGCAGAAATTTTGATTCAAAAATTAGTTGAATCATTAAGTCAAAAAACGCTCCGACCTAAAATTATTAAAAGAAGACTGCCTAGACATTTAAAGCACTTCCAAACAAATACTCATATAAATTTTAAACATGATATGTCTAATAGATGGACAGATATTGAGATAAAAACTTCTGACAGACCAGGATTGTTAGCTTCTATTTGTCATGTGTTTCTAAAACATGGCGCTGTTATAAAAAAGGCAAGAATCGCTACTTATGGAGAAAAAGCAGAAGATAGATTTAGTATCACTTCAAAACAAAATACTCCCTTCATAAAGAAACAAGATTTAGATAATCTTTTAAATGATCTTAAGACTTCTTTAATTGGAGAAATAAAATGAATAAACATTTAAATTCTTTAACAGACTATCCATTCCAGTACTTATCTGAATTATTACAAGGAGTAGAGAGCGAATCAAATGACTTAATAGGTCTGCATATTGGAGAGCCTAAAGGGAATCCTCCTGAAGAAGCGCTTGATATCATTAAAAATGGTGCTAAATCCTATTCCAAGTATCCGACTTCTAATGGAGAAGACTCACTAAGAGAGTCTTATTGTAACTGGTTAGTTAAAAGATTCTCCATTAAGGATGTCGACCCTAAAAAAAATGTATTGCCTGTCTCTGGTACCAGAGAAGGCATATTTTCTTTTATTCAATCTGTCATAGACACTTCACAAAAAAACCCAAAGGTTATTTTGCCTAACCCCTTCTATAAGATATATGAAGGAGCTGCGATTATGGCAGGCGCGGAACCTTATTATGTTAATTCTCTAGAAAAAGAAGGATTTAAACCAGATTTTGATAGTATTCCGGAAAGAGTATGGAAAGATTGCCAACTACTAATCTTATGTTCTCCGTCTAACCCCACTGGCTATTGTTTAACAAAAGAAGAATACGAACTATTACTCAATAAGGCAGAAAAATACGATTTTCTATTGTGTTCTGATGAATGTTACATAGATATTTATAAGAGCTCCTCCAAAGCTCCAATAGGACTTCTAGAGTGTGATGATATAACTAGAAGAGATTCAAGATCAGTAGTTTTTCATAGCCTCTCAAAGAGATCTAATCTGGCTGGACTTAGATCAGGCTTTATATGTGCTAGTGAAGAAATAATAAAGAAACTTAGTCTTTACAGAACCTACCATGGCGTGACACTGTCATTGCCCACTCAAATGGCTAGTACCTGGGCATGGAATGATAATAAGCATGTAGAGGAGAATAGAATTGAATATGATAAAAGATATGAAGCTGCTATCTCTTGCTTAGATTCTTCAGAAAATATTATAAGACCTGAAGGAGGTTTTTATATCTGGTTGAAACTTCCATGCGATGATAAAGATTTTGCAGTTTCTCTTTATGCTAAACAAGGCGTTTTGGCTCTTCCAGGTTCATACTTAGGAAAAGAGATAGAGAAACATAATCCAGGAGAGGGTTTCTTAAGGTTAGCAGTAGTTCATGATATTGAAACAGTTATCAAAGCTTTCTCAGCAGTCAATAAAACTTTATTGGATTTCAAATAAACTTTTTGACCTATCACTTCGTCTAAGCTGAACTTATAATACGTAAATGAATATTTTTCCATTAACTGCTATAGGTGTATCAACACTGAATTCTGCAGGAGATATGCTGGACGTAAGGTATCACTTCATAGCAAACAAAAATAAAGAATTTCTCAACACAATTAATGTAGAAAATCTTGGATATGAAAGTCTGAAAAGTATGGCGGAAGGATCTGTTGATTCTAGAGAATATGTAAATAGTATTTCTAAGAAATTAACCTTAAATGACAAACAACAATTAGTTATACATTCCATGGAGGAAGATAATGCGATATCAAATATCTGTGATGCCTATCTTAAACTATATCTTCTTTCTTTAAGGGTCTCAAAACCAAATACAATTAATCTGGACGGTATTTTTGCTTCCTTACCAAATAATGTCTGGACTAACTTTGGTCCTGTTGATGTCCAAGATATAGATATATTTAGATCTACTAAAGGAGAAGTCTCTGTTAAATCTGTTGATAAATTTCCCTGCATGACTGATTACATAATCCCTTCAGGAGTAAGAATTGCCGACAGTTCACGTGTGAGATTAGGAGCCTATCTATCGGAAGGAACTACTATTATGCATGAAGGTTTTGTTAACTTTAATGCAGGTACACTAGGTACAGCTATGATAGAAGGAAGAATATCTGCAGGAGTTGTAATAGGAAATAATTCTGACTTAGGAGGTGGCTGCTCAACTATGGGAACATTATCTGGCGGAAATGAAGTAAAAATATCTGTGGGTGAAGATTGTTTATTGGGCGCCAATTCAGGATTGGGCATACCTCTAGGGGACAGATGTATAGTTGAAGCTGGATTGTACCTAACTGGAGGATCAAAAGTTGAACTAATAGATGCTAATGGTGATCTTACAAAAACCGTTAAAGCCTCATCTCTGTCAGGACAAAATGACCTCTTATTCATTAGAAATTCTCTATCTGGATCAATTCAGTGCAAACCAAATAAAAAAAGCGTGACTTTAAATGAGGTCCTGCATAAAAACGATTAATTTGTAAGATGAGCAATACTATTGATCTAGCCAAAGAACTTATATCAAGGAAATCTATAACTCCTGATGATGCAGGTTGTCAGAAACTTATAGCAGATAGACTGAGTAAAATCGGCTTTTCAATCGAACATCTTAAATATGGAGATGTAGATAACCTTTGGGCTACTTTTGGCGATTCAGGTCCTCTTTTTGTATTTCTTGGTCATACTGATGTAGTTCCAACAGGTCCAATTGAGGAATGGGAGAGTGACCCTTTTACTGCTACAGAAAAAGGCCCCTTAATGGTTGGAAGAGGAACAGCAGATATGAAAAGTAGTGTTGCAGCCTTTGTAACTTCGATAGAAGAATTTCTGGGAGACAAACCTTCCTTAACTGGAAGAATTGGTCTTCTACTTACCAGCGATGAAGAAGGTCCTGCAGTTGATGGAGTCTGTAAAGTAGTTGAGTATCTCGAACAGAAAGATGAAAAAATAACTTGGTGTCTAGTTGGAGAACCGACTTCTGATAACCAAGTTGGGGATGTAATCAAAATCGGAAGAAGAGGCTCAATCTCAGCCAAGATTAACGTCATTGGAGTACAGGGTCATGTTGCCTATCCTGATAAAGCAAGTAATCCTATTCATAATTTTTCTGAAGCCCTTGCAGAACTATCAAAACTAAATTGGAAAGACGAAACAGGTAAATTTCAAGACAGTGTTTTACAAATTTCCAATTTAAATTCTGGGACTGGTGCCACAAATGTTATCCCAGGTAACCTTGTACTTGATTTAAATGTACGTCACTCTCCTTCAACAACTTCAGATCAAATAAGACAAGATGTTGAGTCGATCATCAATAAATATCCTATAGAGTATGAAATCAATTGGGTTATCGGCGGAAAGCCTTTCCTTACCAATGAACTAGACCTTATTGAAGCAGTAAAAAACTCAATAAAAGAAGTAACAGGTCTAGACCCTAAATGTACTACAGATGGAGGTACTTCTGATGGAAGATTTGTTGCCCCTACTGGATCTCAGGTTGTTGAACTAGGGCCAGGAAACGCTTCCATACATAAAGTTAACGAAAGTGTTAGAAAAGATGATCTTGATGAGTTGAATAAAATATATAAAACAATATTAATAAAACTCGTTTCAAATATTTAACTCTATCCTTAAAGAACTCCTTTATCTTCTTCTGTTAACTCTGTTGCCTTAATAAATCTATTTGACACAAGTAACAATAGTCCAACTGCACATAAAGCGATTATTATTTGAGTAAACAGATCTGGCATAGTGGAGATTCCTGATTCAAAAGATTTACTTGCTAAAAGCCCTGCCAAACCAGCAGCTAAGGAAGAAGATAAGAACCATATTCCCATCATTTGTCCTTTGTATCGTTTTGGAGAATATTTAGCAGTAGCAGATAACCCTACGGGACTTAAGCATAGCTCACCTAATGTATGGAAAAGATAAGTCAATAATAACCACTTAACACCTGCTTTCTCATTTTCTAGAGCGACTTCTACCCCAAAAATCATTACAAAAAAACCAATTGCCATTAAAAAGCACCCAAGTGCAAATTTCTGAGGCGTATCTAAATCTAAATTTCGTTTTCCTAAATTTATCCAAAAAGCCGCAAAAAATGGTGCAAAAATGACTACCATCAGTGGATTTGCAACTTGAAGAAATGTTGCGGGCATTTCCCAACCAAATATAAACAAATCAGTATAATCCTTTGCAAAAAGATTTAATGAAGAACCGCCCTGGTCAAACCCTGCCCAAAATAGAACCGAACCTATAAACAGTAATAACAACATAGAAATATTACCTTTTTCTGCTTTATTTAAACCGGCAAATAAATACAAATATACAAAGTAAAAGACAGCTACTAATAATATTAAATATACTATTAATTGATTCAAAA
>SGZM01000039.1 GCA_004214065.1 Gammaproteobacteria bacterium
ATGGTTAATTTAGGTTGGTCAGGAATTTTAATACCTGAGGAATACGGTGGCTTTGATTTTGGAATGGTTGGTATGGGAAGTATTTTTGAAGAAATGGGCAAAACGCTCACACCTTCTCCCTTATTCTCAACAGGTGTATTAGGAGCAAGTCTTATTTCATTGGGTGGAAATAACTCTCAAAAGCAATCTTTGTTACCAAAAATTGTTGATGGAAGCTTAACAACTGCGCTAGCACTTGAAGAAGGTAATAGGCACTCGCCCTACTCTATCAATACTAAAGCAGTAAAAGATGGGGACAATTTCAAAATTTCAGGTGAAAAAACTTTTGTTATTGATGGACATACTGCTGGTCTATTGATCGTAGCTGCTAGAACAGATGGTTCTATAGATGATTCATCTGGCATTTCTCTATTCTTGGTTGATCCAAACTCCAAAGGTATAGAGATCACAAAGACTAGCATGGTAGATTCAAGAAATGCAGCTTCAATCCAGTTTAAGGATGCTATCGTTTCCTCATCAGAGATTTTAGGAGAGCAAAATAATGGGGCTGGCATATTAGAAGAAGTACTTGATAGGGCTCAAATAGCTATTTCAGCAGAAATGTTAGGAAATGCCAGTCAAGCTTTTGATATAACCCTTGAATACTTGAAAGAAAGAAAGCAATTTGGAGCTGTTATAGGGACGTTCCAGGCTCTCCAGCATAGGGCTGCCGAAATGTACTCTGAGCTTGAACTCACAAAGTCATCTGTGATAGCTGCATGTAATGCAGTGGATGAAAATTCTAATGACTTAAAAAGAATGGCTAGTTTGGCTAAATTTAAAGCTGGAGAAACTAACTATTTAGTCACTAATGAAGCAGTTCAAATGCATGGAGGCGTCGGGGTCACCGATGAGTATGATGTTGGTCTGTATATGAAAAGAGCAAGGGTGACAGAACAAATCTTTGGTAACTCAGAATACCATTTAGATAGATACGCTACTCTTAGCGACTATTAAACTGTCTAAGATAGAGGAACTTATAAAAGTTATGTCTCAATTAAGAGACAAAACTAATGGTTGTGAGTGGGATAAAGAACAAACCTTTGAATCTATTGCTCCTTTTACCATTGAAGAAGCTTATGAGGTTACTGACGCCATAGAGAGAAAGGATAATGATGATCTAAAGGAGGAGTTAGGAGACCTGCTTCTTCAAGTCGTTTTCTTATCTCAGATTGCTAGTGAAGATAACATATTCACATTTGAAGATGTTGCTGAAGTAATCTCTCAAAAACTTATAAGAAGACATCCATATGTTTTTTCTGAAAAACAAGAACATACATCCGAAGATCAAATGGCTCAATGGGAGCAAATTAAAAGAAAGGAAAGAGCTGATAAAGAGCAACTAGGAATCCTTGATGGTATCGCTAAAAATCTTCCCTCTTTAAAAAGATCACAAAAAATACAAAAGAGAGTTTCAAAAGTTGGATTTGACTGGCCAGATACGAGAGGTGTTTTTGACAAAATAAAAGAAGAAACTTATGAGCTTGAAGAGGCTCTTTTATCTGCTGATAAAAAGCAAATGAAAGAGGAGATAGGTGATCTACTAATGATTATTACTAATTTAGCTCAAAAGTTAGATATAGATTCAGAAGATGCTCTTAATAAAGCCAATAATAAATTCATGAATAGATTTAGCTTTATTGAAAAAGAACTTAAAAAGACGGGCAAAGAGTTTGATGAAGTGGAATTAACAGAACTTGATTCACTTTGGGAAGATTCCAAAAAACTAAGTTAGAATCCTAAATATGGAAACTCTAAAGGGGATATTGGCATTCATATCTGTGGTCGTAAATACACTTTTCTGGTGCATTTTTCTTTTATCAATGGCGGTTTTGAAATTACTGATTCCTTTTGAAGGCTGGAAAAGGTTATGTACTAAACTCATTATCAATATTGGTGAGTGTTGGATCTTTTGTAATGGTCTCTGGATTAAAGTACTGCATAGACCTAAATGGAAAATTGAAGGATTCGAATCCTTAGACCAATCAAACTGGTATCTGTCAGTTGCTAATCATCAATCCTGGGCAGATATATTTATTCTCCAGGAAATCACAAATAGAAAAATACCTATGCTCAAATTTTTTATGAAGCATGTATTGATATGGGTACCTGTTATCGGTCTGGCTTGGTGGGCTCTTGATATGCCGTTTCTAAAAAGATACACCAAAGCCGAATTAGATAAAAATCCTGAACTTAGAGGTAAAGACATCAAGGCAATGGAGAAATCTTTTGAACGGTTTAGCCGCTATCCTGTATCAATATTTAGCTTTGCAGAGGGCACTCGGTTTACAGAAAAAAAGAAATTAGATCAGTCTTCGAAGTACAAAAATCTTCTAAATCCAAAGTCTGGAGGTATAGGGTTAACTTTAACAACTATGCCTTATATAAAACTTATTTTAGACTTTTCTATACATTATGAAGATCCGAGAAGATCTTTCTGGGATTTTCTTTGTGGACGAATGTCAAAAGTAAATGTGATGGTCAGAGAGTTAGAGATTCCCAGTAACCTACTTGGAAGAAATTATGAGGAAGATGCTGAATTCAGAGAAGAATTAAAATTATGGATTGAAAATCTGTGGTTAGATAAAGATAAATATATAGAGGAAATAAGAACATGATAGATTTATATTACGCTCCTACCCCCAATGGCTGGAAAATATCAATAATGCTAGAGGAATGCAAACTCGACTATAACGTTATACCTGTCAATCTTGGGAAAGGTGATCAGTTCAAACCTGAATTCTTGAAGATAAGTCCAAATAATAGGATGCCTGTTATCGTGGATCACGATAATAGTTTTGAGGGTGAAGCACTAAGTATATTTGAGTCAGGAGCCATACTTATGTACTTAGGAGAGAAGACTGGTAAGTTTTTTCCTCAGGAATCTCCTAAGAAAGAAAGAGTATTAGAATGGCTTTTTTGGCAAATTGGAGGCTTGGGGCCAATGGCAGGACAGGTGAGTCATTTTGTTAATTACGCACCCAATTTTCCAGGTGACCATTCGTATTCTGAAAAAAGATATAAAAATGAATACGACCGTTTGTTAGGAGTAATGAATAACGTCTTAGGTCAAAGAGAATACTTAGCTGGCGATTACTCTATAGCAGATATGGCTTCTTTTCCCTGGATCACTGCCTACAAAAGATACGAAGTAGATTTAGATTCTTTTGAAAATGTTAGAAGATGGTTTGACGACATTAAGTCCAGACCGGCTGTTAGAAAAGGCATAGAAGTAGGAAAAGAGAGCAGAAGCTTTGGAAAAGGTATTACCAAAGAAGGACTAAAGACAATGTTTAGCCAGGATTCAAAGAGTATTGCAGAGATGGCAAAAGATAAAGAGTAGCTCCTTAAAGAACACTCTCTATCAACTGTATTCTGTCATTACCAAAATACATGTCAGTGTTGTCTATAAAGAAAGTTGGAGAGCCGAACCCTCCTCTATCCATCAATTCTTGAGTATTTTGAATTAATCTTTGTTTCGCTTCTGGAGTATCTATAAAATCTAAAAACTCTTTCGGAATAGCTCCGCAGGACTCTGCAATCTCTAACAAGATTTCTATATCTGAAATATCTTTTCCGTTAGTCCAATAAGATTGAAAGACAGATTCTAAATAACCTTCGATTCCTGCTTTGTCTATAAAATAAAATGCCCCCCGCATAGCTTTAACACTATTAATGGGAAAGATTTTTGGCCAATTAATATTTACATCTCTTAAGGCTGCCCAATCTTGAAGATCCTTTTGTGAATAATCCATCTTTTCTTTTACGGGATTCTTTCTGGTTTCATAGACACTAGGATTTATAGAATTAAAAATTCCACCTACCAGAATAGGCTTCCAAATTATCTTAAATTCTTTTTTCTTTTCTAACTCTAAAATACCCCTAAAAGAGAGATAGGTCCAAGGGCTGCTGCAATCCAGAAAATATTCAATTTCTTTCATAAATGTTTATATAAATACAAGATAGACGAAAGATATATCAAAATAATAATTTAATGAACTTAATTTTTATATAAAATAAGCAATGCCTGCCAGCTCTATATATATGAAAAAAAAATTTCTCTTTATATTTTTTTTAATCGTACCTTTTTTGGCTTTATCGTCCAAAGAAGAAAATATTGAAGAATTCCATGCAAGCGAGCTTCAGGTTCAATTAGCTTCTGAAATAATAAAGAAACTTGAATCTAGTCACCTGGTAAAGAAAGACTATACGGCCATAAAGTCAGAAGCTTTTGTGGAATTTCTTCAACGACTCGATCCAAACAAAATAATTTTTACTTCGTCAGAAAGCGATAGCTTCTATACCAGTAGCTCACTTACCACAAATATTAATGAAGATTTAGATATAGCGTTTAACATTTTTAATCAATACGTAGATCGTTACCAATTAAGGTACCAGACCCAAATTGATTTTCTTAATAATATCAATGATGAAAATTTATATAGCTCCAGAACTCTTATTAGAGATCTATCGGAATCGGAGAGATTAAGATCCCTGCAAAGTCTCAAAAATTTATGGGTAGATTTGAGTACTAATGATGTTATCCAGTTAATGCTTTCAGGCAATACTCTTGAGGAGGCTAAAGACAAAACAAAAAAAAGGATGAACAATCAACTCAATTATTTTGAACAAACAAGGAATGAGGATGTGTTCAATATATTTGTAAACTCCATCGCTTCTATTTTTGGACCCCACACAACATATATGTCTCCAAAAAATTCTGAAGATTTTGATATCAATATGAGTCTTTCGCTTGAAGGAATAGGTGCCCTTCTCTCCTCAGATGGTCTTTATACATCAATTTCTTCTCTTGTGCCGGGAGGTCCTGCAGAGAAAACTAACCTGATTAAGCCTAAAGATAAAATAATTGGTGTAGGTCAAGATGATGAAGGCAAGATTATAGATGTTATTGGCTGGAGAATAGACGATGTAGTGGAATTAATAAGAGGGCCTAAAGGATCAAAAGTAAGATTAGAAATTATTCCCTCGAGTGCCTTGAGTGATACTGAAACGAAAGAGATACAAATCGTTAGAAATGTAGTCAAATTAGAAGATCAAGCTGCAGAAAAGAAAATACTTAATATCAAAAGAAATGATATTGACTACAAAGTAGGGGTAATCGAACTTCCGGCCTTCTATTTCGATTTTAATGCTTATCAAAAAAGAGATCTAAACTATAAAAGTAGTAGTAAAGATGTAAAGAAACTCCTAAAAGAACTTAAACAAGAGAAGGTAGATGGTCTAGTTATTGACTTAAGAAATAATGGGGGCGGTTCTCTATATGAAGCAAATGCTTTAGCTCATCTTTTTCTTGGAAGAGGCACTACGGTGCAAGTAAAAAGTGCTAATGGCAATATTCAAGGTTTAGGGGAGAGATGGGGTTATCAGTATTTTGATAAACCTCTTGTTATTTTGGTCAATAAATTTAGCGCATCTGCTTCAGAGATTCTAGCTGGGGCCATTCAAGACTATGATCGGGGCATAATAGTTGGAACAGATACATTTGGAAAAGGGACTGTGCAAAGAGTAGATGCGCTGTCTTCAGGTCAGATTAAATTTACTGAGTCAAAATTTTATAGAGTTTCTGGAAGCAGTACTCAAAACTTAGGCGTGCAGCCAGATATTATCTTACCGTCACTCTTCAATTTAGATGAACTAGGTGAAAGTAAACTAGATAGAGCTCTAATGCATGACACTATACCTAGCACTTCTCATAAAAATTTTAATCGAGTATCTATTTTTAAAAGTTCGCTGCAAGAAGTAAGTCAAGTAAGAGTAAAAGATTCTCCTTTATTTTCTAGTATTGCTCAAAGAAAACGGTGGCAAGAAGAAAATCAAATAGATAAGTTAGATTTAAATCTTGATTCAAGAAAAGATCAAAAAAATAAAATAGAGGAATTTCTATTAGCGAATGAGAATTCTTTAAGAAGAACTCTCAATCTACCAACATTTTCAAATTATAAGGAGTTTATGGAAAGAGACGATGATCCAGAAATTCTAGACATAGATCAAGAGGTATTAAGTGAAGCAGCAAATATTCTTTTAGACCTTGTTGAGCTTAAAAACAAACCTCTCCTTGCAATGAATAAAACAGTTAACCAACCATGAAAATTATTTCTTTCAATATTAACAGCATCAGAGCAAGACCTCATCAAGTTGAGGCAATTGTTAAAAAATATCAACCAGATGCCATAGGACTGCAAGAAACAAAAGTTCATGATGATGATTTTCCATACGAAATACCAGAATCCCTAGGATACAAGGCGCATATTCATGGCCAGAAAGGTCATTATGGTGTTGCCATCCTTACCAAGGAAGAGCCTATAGATGTTCAAAAAGGTTTTGAAACTGACACTGAAGATGCCCAAAAGAGATTTATTTCGGTGACCTTAAAGAAAGGTAGAAAAAAGATTCATATTTTGAATGGTTATTTTCCTCAGGGAGAAGCTAGAGATCATCCTATTAAGTTTCCTTATAAAGTTAAATTCTATTCTGATCTGATGAAACATATAAAGAATAATTACGATCCCAAAGATTATCTTATGGTTATGGGAGACTTGAATATTTCACCAGAAGATATTGACATAGGAATTGGCGAAGAAAATAAAAAAAGATGGCTAAGAACTGGTAAATGTAGTTTTCTTCCAGAAGAGAGAGAAATGCTTGCAGATCTAACATCTTGGGGTTTGTATGATTCATACAGGACTTTATACCCTGATGATGATTCAGAATTTAGCTGGTTTGATTACAGAAGCAAAGGATTTGAAGATAATCCAAAAAGAGGTTTGAGAATAGATCACATATGGGTAACTAAAAAACTGGATAATCTTGTTGAGGCTGCTGGCATAGATTATGAAATTAGAGGACTAGAAAAGCCATCAGATCATGCGCCTATCTGGACTCAATTTAACTTATAGTCTTTTTTCTGAGAAAAACTTTTTTAACAGGTTTGAGGACTCCTCTTTGAGAGGTCCATATGAGTATCTCACTTTATGATTTATAAAATTATAATCTAAAGCCCTAGCGTTGCTTACTACCGCTCCTGACTTTGGGTCTTTTGTAGAAAAAATTAGATTCTCTATTCTTGCATGAATCATGGCGCCACAACACATAAGGCAAGGCTCAAGAGTAACGTACAGAGAAGTGTTGTTTAGCCTATAGTTACCTAAAATCTTAGAAGCTTTCCTTATAACATTGATCTCTGCGTGAGATGTAGGATCATTTAATTGTATTAATTGATTGTAACTTTCAGCTATGATTTCGCCATCTTTGACTAATACTGCTCCGACAGGAACCTCATCTTCCTCATATGCTGTTTGAGCTTGAAGAATTGCCCTTTTCATAAAAATTAAATCTTGATTCATGCAATATCTATAGCAAATAGTTTTATCTTGTCTAAAGGAATGATATCTAATGTTTTAATATTAGTT